>DATAPK010000174.1:0-3569 GCA_036265245.1 Tepidisphaeraceae bacterium
AAGAGCTGGCGGTGGGGGAGGCGGAATCTTCGATTTCCGCAGCGCGCTCTTCGCCGCCGGGTTCAGCCTCCAGCACATCCTGCAGAAAGCACGTGCGCATCTGCTTGCCCCGGAAAAAATCGATCAGCTTGTGCCGCAGAAT
This sequence comes from Tepidisphaeraceae bacterium, assembly GCA_036265245.1. Taxonomy (GTDB): domain Bacteria; phylum Planctomycetota; class Phycisphaerae; order Tepidisphaerales; family Tepidisphaeraceae; genus DATAPK01. The sequence goes on from DATAPK010000174.1 coordinate 143, forward strand.
GGTGAAGAGAAATGTTTCAACGCTCGCGTTCTCACGAAATCGCTTGATCCCTTCGAGAAAGGCAATAAACGTATCCTGAACGAGGTCTTCCGCCTCTTCCTTTCTCGCCAGGCGCGAGCGGGCAAATGCCAGCAGCCTGCCCTGATACGTGCGCACGAGTTGCGACCAGCCTTCCGCGTCGCCGCGAGAGATTTGCTGGAGCAGGTAGCGATCGCCTTCGGTTAATTCTGCCATTGATTCAGTTGAACATGATCAGTGGTTATCATCGGCGCCGGTGTAATCCTCACGTGCGCAAAAAAGACAGCAACCATAAACATAAACACCGCGATCAGCACGACCGCCAGTGCGCCGACTCGCAACTGCCACGTAAAATAACCCTTAGTCACCACATTGAGGAACAAGTATAGCAATAAAATAACCAACGCCAGAGCCAGGACCGATCCGAATTGTCTTGAAGAAGTATTTGGCTGCTGCTGGGAAACTGCAACGGAAGGGGCCAAATGGGAAAGGGATTCATCATTTGCCGGGATCAGCACCGCGGCCCGCCAGAGCGCTCCATGCGGGGGCCTGTCGATTCGCTGAACAAAACGATCCGCCGTGCCCCGCGAACGAAGCTGGTTGGCGATCTGATTGATCAGGGCCTGTGGCGACAGGCGCGACGCGCTACCGTTAAAACTGGCCATCACCCGGCCAGCCAATTGCTTCGCCGCATTCTGATACGCACTAGAAATCGCTTGCGATTCGCTGACGCTCGGTTCGGTCGACCGCCCGGTCACCCACGCGCCCGGCAGTTGCGTGCCCGCAAACGTCGCCCAGTCGTTCACCCACGGCTTGTCGATAAACCTGGCCTCAAATGGATTTTTTATTCCGCCGTGATTGAGTTCGCCACGAATGCGCCCCCTGTATCCGCTGGCGGTAGAAGACTCAAACTGTTCCACATCTCCCAGCGCAATCCCGAAGGTCACATTGATTGGGATGATTTCGGATTGGGTAATGCTCACGTTAGGACCCGGGCCAACATTGACACGAGTCGATTTCGTAACGCGCGAGACTGGGGCTGGATTTTCTGAAACGGAAATATTCGCGCGGGGGAGTTGAAGCTGAATTCGTTCCCGCGCCCGCTGAATTGCCAGGTGTGTCGCGGCTTCGGTGATTTGGGGGCTAACCTCGCCCGAGAGATTCGGCTCGCTGTAAGATCCGCCCGAAGTTTGCGGCGGCATCCCAAAGTCTCCGGGCTCTCTTGCCTCGATCTGGATCGCCGTTCCAACTTCGTGAAACTCCGGCGATGCAGTCAACGTGGAGATAAATGAATCCACCATCGAGTCCACCGCCGCCTGCTCGCTTGGATAAAGATCTGCCTTGCCGGTCACGGGAACCCACACCATCTGCGCCCGCGCCCGCAGCGCGATGATCAATAACATGAAGATCAGCCGCCGGCGCGTCATCACACCCCTCTCTCGGCCACCGCGCGGCGCCGATATGGGATCGACAGGATGAGGCAGGAAACGATCCAGAAAATAATGCTCATCCTGAGTTGGCCTGTCTTGAGCGAGTCGATCAATGTCTGAATTGCCGCGCCGGTCTGGCGATGATTGACGCTTTGCGCCACGCTAGACCAAACCGCCTGGGCGTTAAACTGGTTCGTGAGCGCAGTGGCCGCTTTGAACAAACCCACCACGCCAATCAGGCCGCGCAGAACATGAGGCAACGTGGTGTTGCGTCTCGCCAGCATCGTGAAACCGGCGGCGAGTATGCCTAGCAAAATCGCCAGGCCAAACAGCAACTGATGCATCAAATCAGTCCAGCGATCGTATCCTGCGAAAAAATTCCCGTGAATCTCTTGCGCGATGCTGGCGTTCGGCAGGTGATTATCTATCGCAGTCGCGAAGTCGAGCCCAACCGCTAGAATGGCCACGATCGCGCCGATCGTGAACACCGTAGCAAACAACGAAGCCAATCCTCCCGAAACTCGCGGCGCACGTCGGGCGCGATTTCTGTAGCGATCGACGCGCTCATCCCACACTCCTGCCCATCGATCGCCGAAGGTAGTCGAAGGCGTGGGTGATGGTGCATTGATCGCGGGCGCGCCTGAATCCGCCGACGGCAATGGCGACGGCGCTGGCGTCGGCGCCTCTGCTGGTGCGGGTGCTGCCGTATTTGGAACTGGCGGCGGCATGAAAGCCGCTGGGCTTGGCGCTGAATTCCTGCTTCCCAACCCGCGAATCACTCTTCCTTCAGAATCCGTGAATTGGCCGGTGCAGATGAGGATCAAATCGATAATCTGCCCGATAAAAAACCCGCCGCCGGTCATCAGCCAGAGAATCCCCGTGCCGATTTTCCCGACATAAAACCGGTGAATCCCGCCGAATCCTAAAAACCACATCGATGCCAATCCCAGCGTGAGATTCGGGTCGTGCGGGCTGGGCGTTCCCGCAAGCGGTTTGGGTTGTGTCGGGCCGAGTGTCCGCGGCAGAAACGCCATCACAATAAATAGAACGGCGGGGAAATAGATGAAAAATGCCCCAATCATTTCGTCGTCAGAGCGTAGCGAATTCATATTCGCCATCGTAATGATGCTTATCAGGATGGCATCGACGCACAGCAACATGAGCGTCGGCCTAACCAGATAGCTCCACCAACCGATAAATCGCTTCTTAAATGATTTGATGAAACAGAAGACCGCATTCAGGCAGGCGGCAACTCCCACGCCCATAAATACCGCCTGATCGCTGTTGCCGCGAATCGCATCCGTCGCCACGCCCATGATGCACATGAATCCCACCGTGAGCATGATGATGAACCCGCCCAGCCAGAAATATGGCAGGCCTCGCGGAACCGTCATATAGCCGATCGTTTGTGCAGTGTAGCTTTGAGCCAGCGGCCGCATGTAAGGTGAACCGGCTGCGGCTGTCGGTGCATTCGCATCTGCATCGCGCACGTGCATGTTGCCGTAAACCTGCGCGCCGGCAACTCGCATCGCTTCGGCTTCCTTGGAATCGACCGTGATATTGCCGTAAATCTTCATGCCAGGCTTGATTGGCCCGACAGGTTTCCCGCTGCCCATGCCCCTGCCCGCAAAGGTTGGGTCCCACGGCGAGACAACCTGCACCGCCAGCGCCGTCCCCGCCAGCACGCCGATCGCCAGCATCGGGTCGCTGCCGCAAACGCCCGAAAGAATATATCCGAACAGTCCACACATAAATGCGGGCCACAAAGTGATGCGCTCATTGCGGTTGGCCTGCATCCACTTCCATGTATCGCAAAACACCAGCGGCACGAGGATCGCAATCCAGGCCTCGCCGCGCTCCATCCAGGATGGCAGGCTGAGCCAGAAAATTCCTGAGCAGACGAATGTCGCCGCAGCGACGATTCCGCCCACAACCAGTCGCTTAAAGGTTTTGGATTCGTTTTGCAGATGAGAGAAGAT
>DATAPK010000175.1:0-2481 GCA_036265245.1 Tepidisphaeraceae bacterium
TCATTCGTGAGCAGCAGCCGGCCGGTCATTTGGGAAAGTTTTGCAATCGCGGTCTGCGAACTGGAGCGATCTTGCTTTTTATGTTGAACCTGCGGCTCGCCCAGCCTCCGAATGCGGGCTTCGATTAATTGGTCATAGTTGCCCGTCAATGCAAAGGTGGCGAGCAATATGCCCGTGACCAATAGGAAAGTCACACCTAGGAGCAACATCGCATTGTCGGCGACAATATCCATTGAATGTTCTTGCGCAACCTGTTAGCCGTCGCTGCGTCAACTCCGATTCAGTAGTCGATTTGAATGAGGCGGTGGATCACCAGCGCCCCAACGGTTTGGGCAAAAACACAACCCATCAACAGCCGGGGATGATCGAGAAGGACCTGCGCATATTCGCGGTTCAAAAAGTAAATCGCCAGAAACACTAGAAACGGCAACGCGATGAGCACGATCGCTTGCAGCCGCCCTTCGCCCGTCAGCGATTTTACCTTCTGCTGCAGTATTAACCGTTTCCGAACGGTCGTCGCCAGGTTTTGCATTAAGTCGATCAGGCTTCCTCCCGAGCGGCATTGAACTAACAATGCCACGACGAGAATTCGCAGTTCCATGATTCCAGTGCGCTGCGCCAGACTACGCAGCGATGCATCGTACGACAGGCCTAAGTTTTGCTGTTCGTAGCAGTGGCGAAATTCGTCGGAGATTGGCGGAGCAAAATCGTCGGCGACCATTTGGAAGCTGGCAGGGACGGTTTGCCCGGCACGCACTGCCCGGCACATGACATCCAGCGCATCGGGAAGCTGCCGCGTCAATTGGCGAATGCGCAGGTGTCGCTTCAGAAGCACATAGGCCCACGGGAGCACAAGGCCGCCCAACAAGCCGACGACGCCAGTCCACCAGGTGTGTGTCCCAACGACGGCGGCAACTGCGATTACAACGGCCAACCCCATTGATATGAGAATCACCGTTTTCAGTTCGATTGACAGCCCCGACTGTTGAATAAGATCACTCGTCCAATACGGCCACTGGCTGGGAGCTTCAGAAGCCGATTGAGCAAGTTGCTTGAGATTAAGCAGCGCCGTCGCCGGCGAGCTCTTTGTCTTCCCGGTGGCCTCGCGCAGACGCTGGCGCACGGAAGCGGGATATCGAACCAGCATTTCGTAGAACACCGAAAGAGCAGTTCCTACGAACATTGCAGTGGCCGCGAACGTCAAAAGTGCCACGAGGATCGGATTCACTGTGCTGCCGCCTCCTCCGCCAGGGCCAGACGGCCAACTTCACGGCGACCGCGCTCGAATAGGTTGCCGGGCAGCTTGATTCCTGCTTTTTCCAGCCGCGGCAGGCACGCCGGCCGGATTCCCGTGGCCTGAAAATATCCTTCCGCTTCCTGGCGCTCGTTGAGTCCCGTTTGCTCGAACGTAAACACGTCGTGCATTGAGATTGAGTCACCTTGAGCGCCCGTCACTTCGGAAATTTGGATGATCTTGCGATTCCCCCCGCTGATTCGCGAGGTTTGCACGACCAGATGAATGGCCGACGCCACTTGTTTATGAATGAACCACATCGGCAGCTCGGGCGCTGACATTCCCACCAACATTTCCAGGCGGTTAATCGCATCCCGCGTGTCATTGGCATGTACGGTGGTCATGCTGCCGTCGTGGCCCGTATTCATGGCTTGCAACATGTCAAATGCCTCTTTGCCGCGGCATTCGCCAACAATGATCCGATCGGGCCGCATACGCAGGGCGTTCTGCAACAGATTGCGCGACGTTATCTCGCCTTTGCCTTCCAAGTTGGGCGGCCGCGTCTCCAGGCGAGCCACGTGCGGCTGCTGAAGCTGCAGCTCCGCCGCGTCCTCGATCGTCACGATGCGCTCGGTATCGCCGACATACCCGGAAAGCATATTGAGCAGCGTTGTTTTGCCACTTCCGGTTCCGCCCGAGATGACAATATTGAGGCGGGCGGCGACGCACGCGGCCAGAAACTCGATCATCCCACTCGCCGCCGATTTACGAGCAATCAAATCCCCGGCCAAAAGCGGGCGCGCGGCAAACTTTCTGATGGAAACGAGTGCTCCTTCCAAAGCGAGCGGGCGAATAATCGCGTTGATGCGGCTACCGTCCTGCAGTCTCGCATCGACGATGGGACTGGATTCATCGATGCGACGACCGACACGGGCGGCGATCCGTTGCACGACGCCCAGCAAATGGTCGAGATTATGAAACCGCACGCCGGTCAATTCCAAGCATCCACGCCGCTCGACATAAATCGTATGCGGACCGTTGATCAGGATGTCCGAGACAGTCGGATCGGCCATCAACGGTTCCAGCGGCCCCAGCCCAATCGCCTCATCGACGAGTTCCTCTACCATCCTTTCGCGGTCGGACCGGCTCAGCAGCCCGCCGTGCAGGCTACACAGCTCTTCTGCACCGCGTCGCAATTCTTCGCGCAATTGTTCCGGATCGACCGTCCGGATCATCGAGAGGTTGAG
>DATAPK010000176.1:0-2892 GCA_036265245.1 Tepidisphaeraceae bacterium
CAGTCGAATCTCCACCACCTGCCGGATTGACCCGAGGTTCGTCGGATAAAGAATCTTCCCCTGCTTTGGCGATTGTTGAATGCCTTCAGACAACATGACGATCTGATAATCGCCTTCTGAATTGATCGAATAATACGCCCGTGGAAATTTCTGGATAAACGGCAAATGATCGCCGGGATTCACCCGCAACGCCGGCGTCTTATCCGAGCAGCCGCCCGTAAGCATCGCGCACGCCAGCATCCCACACACAATAAAGAATCGAGAAGTCATAGCGAAAGGGCGGTTCATCCCAGCCCGAGAAGGGTTAGCGTATCCCGTTCAACAATCCCCCGCAGCGCCTCGCGCGGCACCAGCGGCAACTGCGTCCCCTGCGCCATCTGGTTCAGGCTATACAGCGATTCAATGCACTCGGTCGCACTCGTATACGGAAAATCCGAGCCAAACAGCAATTTATCCATCACGCCATACTGATGTGCGTTAATCATCGCGTTGTACGCCTGCCACGGCCGGCCCAAAAGTCCGGACACATCCGCAAAAACATTCCCATGCTTGCTAAGCAGGCAGATCGTCTCATCCACCCACGGCTGCCCAAGCTGCGCGATCACAATCCGCAGCCGCGGAAATGTCCGCGCTACTTCATCCAGCAAATAAGGCCTCGCAAATTCCAGCTTGCTCTGTTCCGTGAATTGCCCAACCGGATGAATCAAAATCGGCATGCCCAGCGCCTCGGCCTCGGCATACAGCTTCATCGCACGAGTGTCGGTCGGATGAAAATCCTGACTCGCCGGCGAAATCGTCACGCCGCGCAGCCGCAACTCATTCTTCGCCAGCCGAAGATCGTTCACCGCCCCTTTTTCCGTCGGATCGATCCCCGCAAACCCGATCAATTTCTGCGGATCGCGGCTGACATAATCCGCCACAAACCGGTTCGGAATCTCCGCCTGCAAATACCGGCTCTTGAACCCCAGGACAATTGACTTATCCACCTTGCCGCTCTGCGCCCAGTGATGCTCCGGATCAGCCGCGGGGATGGATCGCCAGATCGTCCGTCCCATCGGCGACGAGCGCGGCCCACGCGACTTGTTCAGCCGCGACTGCTCACCCAAATCCACCTGCCCAAGCTGGTCAGGCGACTGCCAGATGTGTGTGTGGCAATCAACGATCATTTAAAAATTTTCTCCAATCTAAGGTCGGTTGACTTGGCGTCACGCCCAATAACTTGAGGGGGGTATCTTAGAGGTTGGCTCGGCGGGGTCAAAACTTTTGGAGCAAAGGCGGCAGCGAAGGGCATGGGATATTTATCGGACGTTGCGGTAGAGGAACTTGATCTGTGGATAAGTGATTGATGGAAAATTGGTTATGGCGGGAGAGGCTTAAAGCTTGTTATTCAGGGAATTCCATTTGCCGGTGATTTTGGAGCCGACGCATGTGATCATCCCGATGGCGCCGACGACGATCAGGCCGGCGATGAGGGAGTATTCGAGGACTTCGCCGCCGGTGTCGTCGCGGAAAACCTGGGCCACCAGTTTTGTCGCGGCGCGGCGGCGGCGAGTCGGGGGCAGGCGAAGAAGCCTCAGGTATTTTCTCATCTGCGATATGCCACCTTCTCCCCGCACATTGAGCATCGGCGATTTGTTCGCGCCTGCTTCACCTTTCGGAGGGGGCACTTCGATTACTTTTTTGACGCTTTTTTGCGTCTCAATTCCGCGTCGATGAAGGGATCCAATTCGCCGCGATCCAGCACCGATTCCACATCATGCGTCTCATGATTCGTGCGGTGATCTTTCACGCGGCGATCATCTAAAACATAGCTGCGGATTTGAGAACCGAAGCTCACCGCTTTTGGGTCGCCGACGACCTGCCGCAATTCTTCGTCTCGCTTGGCTTGTTCCAATGCTTCGATCTTGCTCCGAATGATGTTCATGGCCAGGCGTTTGTTTTGCTGCTGGCTGCGCTCCACCGAGCAGGTGACGGTGATGCCGGTCGGTTTGTGTGTGATCCGCACCGCTGACGCGACTTTGTTCACATTTTGCCCGCCGGGGCCGCTAGCACGGACGAAGGCGACGATGTCGAGATCGGTTTCGGGAATTTCGCCGTCGCTGTCGTCTTCTTCAAATTCGGGGATGACATTGACGGAGGCGAAGCTGGTTTGGCGTTTATTCTGGGCGTTGAAGGGGCTCGGTCTGACGAGCCGATGCACGCCGGCCTCGGCGCGCAGATAGCCGAAGGCGTAAAAACCTTTGACGTGGAGCATCACGTTCTTGATTCCCGCCTGCTCGCCATACTGCCGATCGACTTCGCTGACATCCCAGCCGCGGCGCTCGAAGAAATAGAGATACATCCGCAGAAGCATCTCCGACCAATCCTGCGCCTCGGTGCCGCCCGCGCCGGCCTGGATGACGAAGAAGCAGTTGAGCGGATCGTTAGGCCCGTCAAGCAGGGCCTGCAATTCCAGCTTGTCGGCCTTTTTCTCGACGACGGCGAGTTGTTTGTCAGCTTCCTCAAGCGTGGCGGCATCTTCCGCTTCTCGCCCCAGGTCATAGAGCGCGCGAACATCGTCGATCTCGCGCAGGATCGCCTCGATGGGCTCGATGGCGGCCTTGAGGAGTTTCATCTCGGCGATGATGGGCTTGGCGGCCTCCTGGTTATTCCAGAAGTCGGGGGCACCCATCTTGTCTTCAAGCTCTTTTTTGCGGGCGTTTTTAGTAGGCAAGTCAAAGAGAGTCCCGGATGGCGATCATCCGGGCCGAAAGGTCTTCGATCGATTGAGAGAGGTTTTCGTGAATCATGGTGGAGAACGATAGTCGGGTGGCTTCCCGATTTCAATTCCACATAGCCCCGTGCATGCACGGGGTCTTCGTTTTTAGTTTTTTTGTTGCGCCAGATCGTCTG
>DATAPK010000177.1:0-1589 GCA_036265245.1 Tepidisphaeraceae bacterium
CGATCCCGAATGGAGCGCCTACAGCGAATTACTCGGCGAATATCGGCTGGCCACGCGGTGGTCGCTGCCGATTCTATTGCAATGTGAAGAGCTGGGGACGATTTCCATATTCGCCGGCGCCGATCACTTCCCGACGACGGAGGATATCGAATTACTCAAATCGGTCGCCAATAAAGCCGCCATCGCCATCGAGCACCAGGACCTCATCGACCGCCTGGCGCACCAATCGCTACACGACAATCTCACCTCCCTTCCCAACCAGATGCTCGTGGATGACCGCCTGCAGCACGCGATTGCCCGGGCACAACGGGCGGCGATGCACGTCGGCCTTTTTCAAATCAATATCGATCGCTTCCGCATGATCAACGAGACGCAGGGTCGGGGAATCGGCGATGAATTGCTTCGCCAGATCGCGGCCCGGCTGCTGAGGAACGTACGGGCAAGTGATACCGTGGGCCGTATCGGAGCGGATGAATTCGTGGTGATCACGGGAGACCTCAAAACGCGCGAGGCGGCCAACATCCTTGCGGAAAAACTCAATAAGATTCTAGGGCAACCTTACACGGTTGCCGGTCGGGAAGTGAGCGCAACGGCGAGCATCGGCGCTGCCGTCTATCCCGAGGACGGTTCTGATCCCGCAACATTGCGTCATGCGTCGGAGCTTGCATTGGAGAAGGCGAAGCACCAGGGGCGAAACAGCCATGCCCTGTTTCAAGCGGACATGAGCGAGCGATTGGCCGAGCGCAGCGCGGCGGATATTTACACCCATCTCCGCCGCGCGGTCGAAAATCACGAACTATCCCTTCACTATCAGCCACAGGTAAATGCGGCGGGCAACATCGTCGCAGTGGAAGCGCTGCTGAGATGGGACAGCCCGATGCTGGGGCGCGTCTCGCCGGCAAAATTCATTCCGGTCGCAGAGCAATCGAGCCTGATCATTCCCATCGGCGAATGGGTGCTGCGCGAGGCGTCCGGCGTCGCAAAAAGATTGAACTGTCGCCCGGACATGGCGAGCCTGCGAATGGCGGTCAACGTTTCGGCCCTTCAATTCAGCCAACCGCATTTCGTCCACACGGTGCAGGACGTATTGCGCGAAACCGGCCTGCCGCCCCGGCTGCTCGAATTGGAACTGACGGAAAGCCTGCTGATGAAAAACACTCAGGATGCATCAGCCAAGCTCACAACGCTTCGCAAAATCGGCGTGGCAGCCGCGATCGACGACTTTGGGACGGGTTATTCATCACTTGCATACCTGCGGCGATTGCCGATCGACACTCTCAAGATCGATCGCAGCTTTGTGTGTGATATAGACCCAGCCGTTGCGGATGACAGCTCCACCGCTGTGATACGGGCGATTCTCTCCATGGCCAAGAGTCTTGGGCTCAATGTTGTTGCCGAAGGTGTTGAGACAACGTCGCAACGGGATTTTCTGATTCGCAATGAATGCGGACTGATGCAGGGTTATCTTTTTGGCATGCCGCAACCTGCAGATGAGATTGAAAAACTGCTTGATTCAAACCGCAATCCCATGTTGGCGCTGTCGGCCTGATGGCGATCTTCCTCCCGGCCTGTTTTTCATTTTCCACCAG
>DATAPK010000178.1:0-6703 GCA_036265245.1 Tepidisphaeraceae bacterium
GATCTTCACGCTGCGAAGCCGCTTATCGACTTCTTCGACGATGTCGTTCAACCGCAGCAGATTCTGATCGACTTTTTCGAGCTTGCGCTGCGCCTCTTTTTTCTTCGCCTTGTATTTGCTGATCCCCGCGGCCTCTTCAAAAATCTGCCGGCGTTCTTCGGGGTTGGCTTCGAGCAATGCAGCGACGCGCCCCTGCTCGATGACACTATAAGCATCGACGCCGACGCCGGTGTCAAGGAAAAGCTCGCGGATGTCTTTGAGTCGCGAGGATTGGTTGTTGATTTGATATTCGCTGGTGCCGTCGCGGAAGAGGCGACGCCCCACCGCTACTTCATCGACATCGAGATTCAGCAGGCGGGTGTTGTCTTCTCGTTTGGGGTTTTCAAAAACGAGGGTGACTTCGGCCATGCCCGCGGGCTTGCGGTTGCCCGAGCCGTTGAAGATCACATCCATCATCGCATCGCCGCGCAAGGATTTGGCGCTCTGCTCGCCAAGCACCCACTTAAATCCGTCGACGACGTTGCTCTTGCCGCAACCATTGGGCCCGACAATGCCGGTAATCGGCGAGTCGAACACAAACTCAGTGCGGTCGGCAAAGCTCTTGAACCCTTGAAGGATGAGTTTCTTCAGACGCATCGCGTGAGGTCCTCCATGACCTGAAAAATCCTGAGTACTACGGGCTGGGATTCAAAGCGTTCGACTCTGTCCTCAGTCCCAAGTCTCCCGTCCTGTTCTGGGCATCGGATTCCGGCCTGCCCTGATCGGGGATGATCGGCGCGGTGAGGATGTCTTGCTGCATATTCGATGCATTCTGCATCACGAACGCAGCAGGAATCAGTTGCCCATTCACAACTGAACCAACCTGCTTCCCATCGCTCAACCCCTGTAGCATAGCAACAACATCGCCATAACTAAAGTTCAGTGTCGGCTCGCCCTCGATTCCCACGCCCCCCAGGCGGGCAGCGATCTCGGCGATGTCGGGGTTTGATTCGACGCGAATGGGCTTTCGGCTTTCCATGCCGCGATAAAAAATGGTGACGGTCTTTTTCGGTCCCGATGAAGTAATGCTGAGTTGATCGTCCATCGCCGTGAACATGGCCGGGAGAAAAAGCGACGGCTTGGCGCCGATGATTGCGATGCGCGGCTGGCCGTGGAACGTCGGAACGATTACCGGCGTCCCCTTGGATGGAACGATGTCGAGGGCAAATTTATCTCCGACGAGCGTGGTGTAGATGCTTGAATCGCCCTTGGCGATCAACACTTTGTACGCCTCGATTCGGACGAGGTTTTGGTCGGAATCAAGCAGCTTTCGCAGTTCGCTGCTAATCGCCGGCGAAGAGGGCAGATCGCCGAGCACCTGGATCGCGTTGATCTGGAATGGATCGCCTTTGGTAATCGCGATGCGAACGAGGGTGGCGATGGAAGTGGGATCCGATCCGATGTAAGCGGCCGCTCGCGCCGCGGCGAACACGATGTCGGGGCGGTCGCTGGTAAGCAGCGGCTCGATGTAATCAAGAGCGGGCGTGCCGATGGCTTCCCAGCAAAACGAAATATCCATGAGCGGCGCGTCAGGCTTTTGCGCTTCATCGACCAGTTCTCTCGCCTTTTGCGCGATCATCGCGGGGCGCGTTTCCAGGAAGATGTGCGTCATCACGCCGGCAAAATGGTGCCAGTCGCCGTGGAATTCTTCCGGCAGCTGCACGAACACGATGCCTTCATCCTTGGCGGCAGCAATCTTGTCTGTTTGATATGCTTTGAGGCTCGAAAATCGCTGCTCGATGAGCAACTCGATCGCCCGCGCCAAGCTGCGCTGCGGCGCTCGAAGCCGCAAAATCAGCGGCCGATAGTCCATCGAGATGCCGCCGTTCAGCACCAATCCATATCGCAAACTGGATTTAGCCTGGTCGGTTTGGGCAGAGGTTTTTTGCAGCAGATAAGCCGGATTGACGAAAACCGATCCTTCGCCATAAGCATTCACATCGACCGCGTATCCCGGCGCCTGCACCATCGCGCCGTTGACCTTCAGTTCGGTTCGATAGAGCGCGCCATGCGCCAGGCTCGTCGTATTCGTGCCGGGCAGAGCGGAAACCTGCACATCGAATCGATCGCCCTTCCTAGCGCCGGGCGGAATGTATCCGTCGACGCGCACGATCGAGACGGTTGGGCTTCGCAGCATCTGTTCCGGCTGCATGTCCTCAAAACCCGGCTGGTTTTTGCTGCCGAAGCCGCGCTTTACCATCTCGCGGATGATGTAACTGCGAACCGTCTGCGCGATCAGCGTGTTGTCGGCGGTATTGTGAAGGTGTGCGACCAGCCCAAACCCCGAAACCAGCTTGGGTTCGGTTTCGATCAGATCCGTTCTCGCCAGAATCGTGTCTTTCAGGAATTCGGGAACCTGTTTGGGAGGCAGGGTCGGATAGCGCGTTTGCTGCGGCGCAACGGGCTTGGGCGGGGGTGAACAACCGGCCATCAAAATAGCGGCGCAGACAGCCGCCGCGCATAAAACGGTGCGAAAACCATGGTGTCGATCAGCAAACTGCATAGCGATGCCTCCTCGAATTATCGGACGAAGTCAGAGGCGGGCTTGAAGATAACCGGGCGAATGCTCAATGACCAAATCCGAATGACCAATTCCCAAATGCCCAAATTGGGGCTTTGGACACTTGGGACTTTGTTGGTCATTGGCCCTTGGTCATTCCCATGCCCACTACACCTCAGTGTGATTCGACCTTTTGTCGGCCTTTTTCTTTTTAGCAGCAGCCCCATTCCCCTCCGGCGGCGTTGGGGGCTGGGCTTCGATGAACAGCTTTCCCTGGGTCGGATCATCCTCAAAACGCTTGGCGTCGACCACGGCGCGGGCTTCGTCGATCAGTTCTTCGATGGTTTTGAACTGGCGGTGAACGCTGGCGAAACGCACGTAGGCCACCTGATCGAGCCGGCGAAGCTTGTCGCTGACTAGCTGGCCGATGAACGCGGTTGGCACTTCGCGGTCGTGGCTTTTGAAGGTTTCTTCCTCGACTTCGTCCACTATGCGATGAATCTCACTTTCGGGCACAGGCCTTTTGAAGCAGGCCCGCTCCAGGCCCATGAGGATTTTCTGGCGGTCCCACGGCAGGCGCCGGCCGTCGCGCTTTACCACCGTCAGCTTGATATTTTCTTCGATCCGCTCGTAGGTGGTGAAGCGTTTGGAGCATTTGAGGCACTCCCGGCGGCGTCGGATCGCTCGGCCGCCTTCGCAGGTTCGCGAATCGATGACCTTCAGGCTTTCTTTCTCTGCTTCACAAAACGGGCAGTGCATGCGGGGAGGCACTTTACCCGGAAAGACCGAACAAATCCAAGATAAAGCGGGTGCTTGAAAATCGGATGGGGCAATGTGGGATTTGAGGGGGCTCCGATGGGGGAGGCGGGGGCTTTAAGGGGGGAATTGGGGAGGGGAATCGATTGATTTGAGGAAGATATGCTGAAACGGATGTCGCCCCTATAATCCGCCCCACGCATGGAACGCCAGTCGATTCATCAACTTTCGCCATCTCTGGTCAACCGCATTGCGGCGGGTGAGGTGATTGAAAGGCCGGCATCCATCGTCAAAGAACTGGTCGAGAACTCGATCGACGCGGGGGCGACTCACATCATCGTTGAGGTGGAGGATGGGGGCCGGGAGTTGATTCGGGTGATCGATGATGGGTCGGGGATTCCGGCGGAGGAGTTGTCGCTGGCGTTTGCTTCACATGCTACGAGCAAGTTGCAGTCGGATGATGATCTGTTCGCGATCAACACGATGGGGTTTCGAGGGGAAGCGCTGGCCAGCATTGGGGCGGTGTCGCATGCCCGGATTTGCAGCCGCCCTGCCGTCGGTGGCGATGGATTTGCCCATGAGATTTACAACCGGGGCGGGGTGATCAGCGAGCCGCAGGCGGCGGCGGGGAATGTTGGGACGACTATTGAAATTCGGAATGTCTTTTTTAATACACCTGCCCGGCGAAAGTTTCTGAAGGGGTCGCCGACGGAGTTTGGGTATATCAGCGAAGCGTTGCTGCGAACCGCCCTGCCGCAGCCGGGGGTTAGTTTCAAGTTGCTTCATAACGGGAAGGTGACGCTCGATCTGCCGGCGACGACGGAGCAGGATCGATTGCTGGCGGCTTGGCCGGCGGAGTTTCGCGATCAACGGCTGCCGATCGAGTCGCGGGATGCGGAGGTGAAGCTTCGGGGGATCATTGGGCTGCCGGAGCTTGCCAGGCCGACGCAGAAATATCAGCACATTTATCTGAATGGCCGGCCGATTCGGGACAAGTTTATTCAGCACGCTGTTCGGGAATCGTATCGCGGGCTGACCGAGCCGGGGCGGTATCCGGCGGCGATTTTGCTCTTGACAGTTCCGCCGCAGGATGTGGATGTGAATGTGCATCCGACCAAAAGCGAGGTGCGATTTCGGGATAGCGGGCGGATTCATGGGTTGGTGATGGCGGTGGTGCGAGAGAAATTGATGGCGAGCGATCTGGCGCCGGTTGCGATCCCGATGCGAACGGATGTGGAGGATCGCGAACGTGCGGATATGCAGGCGAGGCTGGCGGCGTTTTTCAAAAATCCGACGTCCGCTCCGGAAGCGCCGTTTGTGAACAATCCGATTATTGCGCCGGTTCAACATTCGACATTCAGCACGCAACAATCAACCTCGAATTCGATTCCTGCCGCGCCTCAAGATTATTCGCGGATGAGTTCGTCGATTGATTTGGGCAGCGCTAAGCCACAAGCGGCGATTCAGTTGCATAATAGTTATCTCGTCGCTCAGAGTGAGGATGGGTTGGTCATTATCGATCAGCATGCGTTGCATGAGCGGATTATGTTTGAGGAGTTGATTGCGCGGGTGACGCGCGGGCCGCTGGAATCGCAGCGATTGTTGATTCCGATCACGCTGCCTGCTTCAAGCCGGCAGGTTGCGCTGCTGGATCAGATTCAAGCGCTGTTGCAACGATTGGGGATTGAGATATCGAGCTTTGGGCCGGAGACGATTGCGATTCAGGCGTTTCCGTCGTTCCTGGAGAAGCTTGATCCGGCCGATTTTGTTCGCGAGTTGCTGGAACGCGGCGAGCAGGAATTGCTTGATCTGCATGAGGAAGAGCTTCTGCATGAAATTCTCGATATGATGGCGTGCAAGGCGGCGGTGAAGGCGGGTGATCCGCTGACGCAGGCGGAGATTGAAGCGTTGCTGGCGCGGCGGGAATTGGTGGAGCGATCGAGCAATTGCCCGCATGGCAGGCCGACGACGTTGCGGATGTCTTTGCGAGATTTGGAGAAACAGTTTAAACGGACCGGTTTTTAATCGAGTTGCTAGTTAATAGTTGCTAGTTGTTGGTTGAAAAACTAGCAACCAGCAACTAGCAACTAACATCTTTACGAGGAGATTTATGAAGCGTTTCGCGTTTTTATCGATGCTGATTCTCTCGTCGCTGGTTCTGGCGGACGAGCCCACGACCAAATCCGGCAAGGATCAGACGTGGGACAAGCCGCCGGAGATGAAGATCGATGCGAGCAAGACCTATACGGTGACGATCGACACGAACAAAGGGAAGATCGTTCTTGAATTGTTCGCGAAGGATGCGCCCAAGACGGTGAACAGCTTTGTCTTTCTTGCGCGGCAGAATTTTTTCAACGGCACGATTTTTCATCGGGTGATTCCGGGGTTCATGATTCAGGGCGGCGATCCGACCGGCACGGGGCGTGGCGGGCCGGGGTATGAATTTGAAAATGAGAACAAGGACACGAGCAAGACATTCGACACGGGCGTTGTCGGGATGGCCAACTCGGGGCCGAAC
This sequence comes from Tepidisphaeraceae bacterium, assembly GCA_036265245.1. GTDB lineage: Bacteria > Planctomycetota > Phycisphaerae > Tepidisphaerales > Tepidisphaeraceae > DATAPK01. The sequence goes on from DATAPK010000178.1 coordinate 5,814, forward strand.
ACGAACGGCAGCCAGTTTTTCATTATGGACGCGCCGTCGGGGCTTCCCGCTCATGATTACACGATTTTTGGGAAGGTGAAGGAAGGGCAGGATGTTGTTCATGCGATCGCGACAGCGCCGCGGAATGAGCAGGACCGGCCGAACGATGAGATTACGATGAAGAGCGTGACGGTGGATGAGAAATAGAGGCGAATGACCAATGACGCCGTGTGCGGGTTTTTGGGATTCCCAAATTAAAGGCCTCCTCGTGAGATGGATGTATCACCCATCACCTCACGGAGGAGGCCATGACGTTCAACGATTATTTGCTGAAGTTGTTCTACCTCATCGATTCCGAACTTGCAGCATTGAATCTGAAACTAGCGCCACGGCAACCCGATGCTCGAACTGGATCGCTTGGTTATCGTTCAATGAAAACCCGCGCGCGGCGTCAATGGTCATTCTTTTAATTCAGCAAAACATCGAACATTCAACATCGAACATCCAATGCTGAATTAAGAAGAGGCGTTTTCGATGTTCAGCAATTCCCGATATTGCTGAATCACCCTCTCCCAACTGAATCGCGATTGCACATCCTCATACGCTGCCTCCACCAATCGCAATCGCATCCCTTCATCTTCCGCAACCCGGCGAATCCCCTTCGCCAATTCCTCTGGATTCCCCACCGGCACGAGCAACCCCGTCTGTTCATTCTTCACCACATCGCAAATCCCCGCCACCTCCGTCGCCACCACCGGAACCCTCGCCGCCATCGCTTCGATGAGCACCAAGCCAAACCCCTCCGCTTCCGAAGGCAACACCAGCAAATCAATCCGCTCGAGCGCCGCTTGCGGCTTAGCAATCCCCCCATGCATCGTCACGCGCCCTCGCAACCCCAATCGCGCAATTTC
>DATAPK010000179.1:0-13829 GCA_036265245.1 Tepidisphaeraceae bacterium
CCATCGTGAGGTTGCGATTCATTGAATCGCGGTTTCTAAATCAGGGATAAGGAGACGACACGTCATGCGGAATTATCTGCTATATGGTGGAATGGTGATGGGACTCAGCGTTGCGACGAGTGTTCTCGCGGCTGATCCGACGAAAGAGGATTTGCAAAAGGAAATTGACGCCTTGAAAGCCAAGGTGGATCAGTTGGAGCAGACTCAGCAGCAGCAGGCGATCACCACCCGGGCAGATGTTGATGCGACTGTGAAAGCGGTTTTGCAGGATGCGGATCGGCGCAGCCAGTTGATGCAGATGGAGGGTTTCACGGCGGGCTGGACGGATGGAAAATTTATCCTTCAGAGCGGCGACGGAAATTACCTGATTCATCCCTACGCCCAATTCCAGTTGCGTAATACCACAACTTGGCGGGAAAACGGAAAGCAACCCAACGATACCGATGACGTGCAGAATGGCTTTGAAGTGCGCCGTGCCAAGGTGGGTGTCGAAGGAAATGCGTTTGGCCCGAATCTAACCTATCAGTTCCAGATGCAGTTCGATCGCAAGAGCGGCACGCCGGGTCTGGAAGATGCATGGGTGCGGTATAAATTCTCACCGCAGTTTTCGCTCCGGGCCGGGCAATTCAAAGATCCGTTTGCTCATGAATCCTTGCTCAGTTCTAAAAAGTTTTTGGCGGCGGAAAGAGATTACACGAACGATTATTTCAGCAGCGGAGACGACTACGTTCAGGGCGTCTCGCTGATTTATGATGCCAAGGGCCCGCTGCATGCGGAGCTTGCGTTCACGGATGGTTCGGATTTTGCGGTGGCGAGCGGGGTACGCAACAACTTCGACCAGAACTTCCAGGATTTCGGCACGAACAACGCCGACTACGGCGGGGCCGGGCGAGTCGAATATCTCGCGATGGGTGATTGGAAAGATTACGATTCGTTCAGCGCGTACGGTGCCAAGAGCGATCTGCTGGTCTTTGGCGCCGGTTTGGATTACACCGAATCGGGCAATACCGGATTCTTCTCACAAACGGTGGACGTGCAATATAAGATGACCAATGGCCTGGCTCTGTATGCCGCGGCTTATGGCCGATACACCAAGAACAGCCCCGCCGCCATCGACGCGCCGGGAACAACCCCAGCCGCGCTTCATGATCTGTATGACTGGGGCGTCGTGGCGCAGGCCTCCTACATGCTCAATCCCAAGCTCGAAGTCTTCGGGCGGTATGGATATCTCGATATAGACAGCGACGGGTTGGCCGCGGGCGCGTCCAATCACATTCACGAAATCACGGCTGGCGCCAACTATTACTTCGTGGGCCACAACGCCAAGCTCACGCTTGACGGCGGCTATCTGCCAAACGGCGCTCCGATTGCGGATGACGGGGCGGGTATTTTGGCGAGCCGCAACGACGAATTCTATCTCCGCTGCCAGTTCCAGTTGTTGCTGTGAGCGGTTGATGATCAGTGGAAAGCTGAAAGTGGATAGTGATTACGGTCACTATCCACTTTTCTTTTTTGGAGATGAATTTGTTTTGGTTATTCAGGCATTGGCGTGCCGTTAACGATCACGTTTTCGAGGCTCAGCCCGCTGACGCCGGTTGAGTTAAGCTCTGTGTTGTTCGCCGTCAGGTTTATATTTACCAGGGAGATATCGCTCACATCCGTGTTGTCGTTGCCGGCGATTTTTCCGAGCGAACCGTAGGTGCCGGTGATATCAGAGACCGTGATATTGCGAATGACGGACCTGGGCGGCTGGGGAGGGACTTTCGTGCCGTGCGTGAGCTCGAAGCTGAGGACGAGACCTTTGCCGTCCAGCTTGATGTCATGGACGCGGACATTTTCATAGTCCTGGCCGGGCGTGTCGGGGCGCATCTTCACCCGAAGCATTGGCATTTTGCCGGTCACGGTGCTGTTATCGAACTCGATGTCGTGTATCTGCGTGGCTTCGGTGCCGAGACTTAACGCGCCCATGCCTCGCTCGAAGATGCAGTCGGTAATGTGAACATGATCGACCGGCGGACTGGACGGTTTCTGCGAGAGGCCGTCGTAACGATTGCCTTTGAGGCAGACGCAGTCGTCATCCACGGAATAAAAGCAGCCACGAATGGTGACGTTCTGGCAACTGTCCACATCCGTGCCGTCGGTGCTGGGGCCTTTGGTATCTTTTGGTATTTCAAAACGCGAATCTTCCACTGTGATATCTTTGCAATTGTAAAAATGCAGATTCCACGACGCGGAATTTTTGAAATGCACGCCGCTGACGGTGACGTCGGATGAATCGCAAAAAAAGCAAAGCCGCGGCCGACCGTTGGGGGTGCTGGCTTTCCAAAACGAAGCGCCACTGCCGTCCAGCGTTCCTGGGCCGGTGATATGCAGGTGATCGGTTTTTTCCGCGTTGAGTAGGCCCATGCGCCATTCCTCGAAGTGGCCCTCAAAGCGGGTGTACATGACGGGATAATCATTGATGTCTATGGAGCCTTCCAATACGGCGCCGTCGAGCAGTTCAAGATTGACGCTGGGCTTAAGAAAGAGGGAGCCGGTCACAAATTCACCCTTGGGAACGACCACCGTCCCGCCGCCGGCGGCTTCGCACTGATCGATAACGGTTTGAATAGCCTTTGTGTTGACGGTTGTGCCGTCGCTGATGGCGCCGTGCTGCGAAATGTCAAATCGCGCCGAGTCTGCGCCGAAAACGGGACTGTAAGAAATGGCGAAGCTGGCGCCAGCGAAAACAGCACAGATAAACAGATCCCCTAGCGTTTTCGTGGTCATAAATTCCTTCCGCATCATCCTGATGAGCCAAATACTGCGGAGCTTTAGCCGCGATAGGGCCAGTCTAGCAGACTGTCGATATAATTGTTCGACATGAACCACCTCTTCGCGCTGTGCCCAAAGTTGCGCTCTGTCTTTTTCATTTTGCTTGTGATGTGGGTTGGTAGTACACTCGCTGCGGATGCGCCGGCATCATCGCGGCAGCAATTGTTGATGGATTTCAACTGGAAGTTTTCACTTGCTGATTCGGGGGATGCGAAGAACGCTGGATTTAATGATTCATCTTGGCAAACGCTGAATCTTCCGCACGACTGGAGCATTCGGGGACCGATTGCGCAGGATGCGCCGACGGGTGGCGGAGGCGGTTATTTTCTCGCGGGCGTCGGATGGTATCGAAAAGTTTTTCGTGTGCCTCAATCGTGGCAGGGGAAGCAAATCTCCATCCAGTTCGACGGCGTGTATGAAAACAGCGAAGTGTTTCTCAATGGTGAATCGTTGGGAAAACGTCCGTATGGATATATCAGCTTCAGTTACGACCTGACGCCGCATCTGAAATTTGGGGATCAGGAAAATGTGTTGGCGGTTCGGGTGGATGCTTCGCTGGAGCCAAGCTCGCGATATTACAGTGGCTGCGGGATTTATCGTGATGTCTGGCTGACCGTCACAGGGCCGCTGCATGTGGCGCATTGGGGAACGTTCGTCACGCTGCCGGTGGTTTCAGCGGAATCGGCGACGGTGAAGATTCAAACCTCGATCGCCAATGACGGCGGCGATGCAGCACCCTGCACGCTGGTGTGCTCGATTCTGGATGCCAAGGGAAATTCCGTCGCGTCCGTTCAATCGGATCAGACCATCGCCGCGAAAAGTCAGAGCGAAGTTGCGTCGCAGGTGACGATTGCAAAGCCCAGTCTCTGGACGCTGGATCAGCCGTATCTATACATGGTTCGCTGTCAGATTCAGCGCGGCGGCGAAGTGGTGGATCAATATGACACGCCGCTGGGAATTCGCTCGGCGGTTTTTGATACCAACAAGGGATTTCTGCTCAACGATCAGCCGGTCAAGCTCAATGGCGTCTGTCTGCATCAGGACGGCGGCGGCGTGGGGTTCGCCGTGCCCAATGCTGTTTGGGAGCGGCGGCTGAATCTGCTGAAGCAAATGGGATGCAACGCGATCCGCATCAGCCACAACCCGCCCTCGCCGGCGTTTCTTGATCTGTGCGATCGGCTTGGGTTTCTGGTGATGGATGAGGCGTTCGATGAATGGACCGGCGGCAAGGTTCGCAATGGATATCATCTTTATTTCAACGACTGGTCGGAACGTGATGTGACCGATCAGGTTCGACGTGATCGCAATCATCCCTGCGTCGTGCTCTGGAGTTGCGGCAACGAAATCGGCGAGCAGACGGCGAACAACGGCGTCGAGATTGTGCAGCGACTGGTCGGCATCTTTCATCGCGAAGATCCAACGCGGCCGGTGACGGCGGCTTGCGATAAGGTTTATGCCGAGCCACGCAGCGCATCGCCGGAATTCATGGCCGCCCTGGATGTCGCGGGATACAACTATGTCGATCGGTGGCGAGATCGAACTGAGACGTATTACGAAACGGATAAGGAAACTTTCCCAAATCGCAAATTCATCGGCACGGAAAGCCCGTCGATGGGCGGGGTGCGCGGGGATTACAATTATCTTTTCAGCGCGCCTCCGCCTGCCACGCAGCCGGCGCCTGGTACTCAGCCGGCGGCGCGTTTTCGATTTCGCGCTAACGGAATGGGCCGCATGATCGATGTTGAAGAACTCTGGCAATTCGTCCACACTCGCCCCTATGTCAGCGGCGATTTCATGTGGACGGGAATCGATTATCTCGGCGAATCATTCTGGCCATCCAAGAGCGCCAGTTCCGGCGTGATCGACACCTGTGGCTTTCCGAAAGACGGCTACTATTTTTATCAGAGTCAATGGACGGCCAAGCCAATGCTGCATCTTTTTCCCCATTGGAATTTTGCCGGCAAAGAGGGGCAATTCATTCCGGTTCTGTGTTACACAAATTGCGACACGGTGGAGCTTTTCACCAACGGCAAATCGGCTGGCGTGAAGGGATATGAATTCCCGCGGCTGGGGATGGAAGAGCGATACGGCAATTCACCGGCGCGAGCCAGAGTGCGGCGGACGACGGCGGATTTGCATTTGGAATGGGATGTGCCTTATGAGCCGGGCACGCTGAAGGCTATCGGTGTTAAGGATGGGCAGGTAGTGGCGACGGATGAGATTTCAACCACGGGCGCGCCCGCATCGCTCGGGCTTGTCGCGGATCGATCGACGATCTCAGCCGACCAGCGCGATGTGGCGCAGATCGCGGTTCAGATTCTCGATGGCAAAGGGCACATCGTGCCGACGGCAGACAACTCGGTGAGCTTTGAAATTCAGGGCCCCGGGAAACTGATCGCCGTCGACAGTGGGAATCCGATGAGTCACGAATCATTCCAATCGGATCATCGAATGGCCTTCAATGGCTTGGCGCTGGTGACAATTCTATCGACGGATCAAACCGGATCGATTCGGGTGATCGCGCATTCGCCTGGTTTGAAGGATGCGACGGTTGAGGTGGTGAGCAAACCGGGAGCGGTGATCGCGACGTTTCCGTAGCGTAGGAGCTGAATTTTTCTTCTATTGTCTTATGCGAAATCTATCTTATGTCATTCTCGCGGTGGTCTTTGCCGGGATATTTCTTGTCTCGTCAAATGTCGTGCGCGCTGCTGATAGTGGCGAGAGAAAGCCGAACATTGTTTTTATTTATGGGGATGATGTGGGGTATGGGGACATCGGTTGTTATGGCGCGACCAAGGTGGCCACGCCTAATATTGATCGGCTGGCTAAGAATGGGTTGCGATTTACGGATGCGCATTGCACGTCGGCGACTTGCACGCCTTCGCGATATGGAATTCTGACGGGCGAATATCCGTGGCGGAAGAATGGGACGGGTGTGCTGCCGGGAAATGCGGCGCTGATTATTGATCCAACGCGCACGACCTGGCCGGCGATTCTGCGCAAGGCGGGGTATGGCACTGGAATCGTGGGCAAGTGGCACCTGGGGTTGGGGACGGAGGCGCATCTGGATTGGAACGGGGAGATTTCGCCGGGGCCGCTGGAGGTGGGGTTTGATGAGGGGTTTTTCATCCCGGCGACAGTGGATCGGGTGCCTTGCGTGTTTGTGGAGAATCATCGCGTCGTCGGGCTCGATGCCAAGGATCCAATCGAAGTGAGGTATGACGCGCAACTTGATGATGCGCCTGAATTTGAGCCGATGGCGAAGCATCATCCGGATTTAATGGCGCTCAAGCCCAGCGTGCTGGATAAGGATCACTTCGGGACGATCATCAATGGCATTCCGCGAATCGGGTTTATGCACGGCGGCCGGTCATCGCGGTGGGTGGATGAGAAAATCGAAGATACGCTGAATCAAAAGGCGGTTGAATTTATTGAGCGGCACAAAGACAAGCCGTTCTTTTTGTATTTTGCGACGCACGACATTCATGTGCCCCGCGTGCCGGGTAAGCAGTTCGCGGGGAAGAGCGAATTGGGTGTGCGCGGCGATGTGATTGATGAACTGGATGCGAGTACCGGGGCGATCCTGGCGGCGCTGGATCGGTTGAATTTGACGGGCAATACGCTGGTGATTTTTTCGAGTGATAATGGGCCTGTGATTGGGGATGGATATGACGATGGGGCGGTGGAGCATCTGGACGGGCATCGGGCGGCGGGGGCGTTTCGGGGCGGGAAATATAGTTTGCTGGAGGGCGGCACGCGCGTGCCGCTGATTGTGAATTGGCCGGGGCATGTGAAGGCGGGGGTTTCGGAGGCGATGGTGGATCAGGTTGATTTTCCCGCATCGTTTGCGGCGATGGTGGGGCAGAAGCTGGGGCACGACGATGCGCCGGATAGTTTGAATATGTTGCCGGCGCTGTTGGGGGAAACGCAGGTTGGGCGGGAGAGTTTGGTGGAGCATGCGCAGCCCAAGCGCATTGCGCTGCGTGAGGGGCGATGGAAATATATTCCACCCACGGATGGGCTCGCGTTTTTGCCAAGCACGCGGACGGAGACGGGGTTTTCGTCGCACGAGCAGCTTTATGATTTGAGCAACGATCCGGGGGAGAAGAACAATCTGGCGGGGCAGAAAGCGGATGTGGTGAAGCAACTCGCGGCGAAGTTGAATCGGATTCGGGATGAAGGGGCGCAGTCAGGGGAATGAGTAAAAGCGTCGCTTGCGAGTTCGCATCTTTTGGGTGAACAAAAGAGGCTAAACCGCAAGCGGCGTGGGAGCGCAGTTCGTATCGATGTGAGATGATCTTCGGATTTCGTGGTTAGTGCTTTGCTTTCGCGTCGAGGACGCCGATGAATTCGTCGACCTTCGCGCGGGCGTCGGAGACCATCTTTGACGCATCCTTGGCGACCTTGCTGCCGTCATCGTCGGCGACGTGGTGCATTTCTTCCTCGGCGGTTTTGAGGTGATCGAGGGCGTCGCGGGCGCGATCGCCGGTGGTCCATTTGTCGTGCTTCATGCGCTCGTCGCGATTGTCGTCGGCGGCGCGGGCGGGGTTGGTGGTTCCGCTGATCAGGTTGAACCCGGCGGCGCCCATCGCGATGCCGAGGGTCATGGTGAGAATGCTGGTTCGGTTGAGATGCATGTGGCTCCTTTGGATTGAAGACAATGAAACGATAGCGTGGGTTAGGGGAGTTGCGAAGTATCGAAATGCGCTCCCCGCTGGGTCGCCGCTAAACGGTGGCAATCGCGGGCGGGATTTACTATTCTGCGAGCGGATTTTTTGCGAGGTGAAATGTCTGATTTGGTTCCAGTTCGGCGAGCACTCCTGTCGGTTTCAGATAAGACCGGTTTGAAGGAATTCGCCACGGCGTTGGCGAACGAATTCAAGGTCGAGCTGATCAGCACCGGGGGGACGGCTAAGTTCTTGCGCGAGGCGGGTTTACCGGTGAAGGATGTGTCGGATGTCACCGGCTTTCCGGAGATGATGGACGGGCGCGTAAAAACGCTGCATCCGAAGATTCACGGGGGCTTGCTTGCCCTGCGGGACAACGCCGAGCATGTGGCGGCGATGAAGGCGCATGGGATTGAGCCGATCGATCTGGTTTGCATCAATCTTTATCCGTTTGCCAAGACGATTGAAAAGCCGGGCGTGACGTTTGAGGAGGCGATTGAGAATATCGACATCGGCGGGCCGAGCATGATCCGATCGGCGGCGAAGAATCATCGGTTTGTGCTGGTGGTGACATCGCCGGATCGGTATGAAAAGGTGCTGGGGGATTTGCGGGAGCATGGCGGGAGTTGTTGTGGGAAGCATCGGTTGAAGCAGGCGGCAGCAGCTTTTTTAGAAACATCAAAATATGATTCAAGGATTGCCGCATATCTCACGAAGTATCAGATGAAGCAGATAACTGCTGGTGTCGTTGAAACATCCAAGGAATTCCAGCTTTCCAACCATCTTCTCATTTATGGAAATAAAAAGCAGGAACTTCGTTATGGAGAAAATCCCCATCAGAAAGCGGCGCTCTATGTTAGAGATAAGCCGAAGGAAGCATCCGTCGCGTTCGCGAAGCAGCTCCACGGCAAGGAACTTTCCTATATCAATCTGCTGGATGCAGATGGTGCCCTATCTTGTGTAAAGGAGTTCGACAAACCCGCGGCGTGTATTGTGAAGCATACGACGCCTTGCGGGTGCGCGGTGTCGGAGGATCTTCCGACGGCGTTTCAACGGGCATACGACAGTGATCCGCTGGCGGCGTTTGGAGGGATCGTCGCCCTCAATCGCGACGTCGATCTGGCGACCGCGCAGGCGATCACCTCTATCAAGCACCTACTCGAAGTGATCGTCGCGCCGGCTTATGCGCCCGATGCGTTGGGAATGCTGCGCTCCCGATGGAAGAATGTGCGGTTGCTGGAGGTGGGGCCGATGGGGAAATTCGATGACAGTGAAATCGCGATGCACAAGATTGTGGGCGGATATTTGGTGCAGCAGCGGGATTTGGTTGGCATTGATGAATCGACTTGGCGAGTGGTGTCGAAACGGCAGCCGACGGAAAAAGAGATGAGTGATTTGAAATTCGCGTGGCTGGTTTGCAAGCATGTGAAGAGCAATGCGATCGTGGTGGCGAAAGAGGGGATGCTGCTGGGGGCGGGGGCGGGGCAGATGGATCGGCCTAGCGCGGCGAGACTGGCGATTGGGAAGGCGGGGGGACGCGCGGGCGGGGCGGTGGGGGCAAGTGATGCGTTTTTTCCGTTTCCGGACGGGCCTCAACTCTTGCTTGATGCAGGGGTGACGGCGATCATTCAGCCAGGCGGGGCGATGAAGGATCAGGAGACGATCGATTTAGTGAACAGCCGTGGCGCGGCGATGGTGTTTACGGGGCAGAGGCACTTTAAGCATTGAGCGATTTCCCCGACCCTGAAGGGTCGGGCTTTGTGGGACGAAAGTGGAAATTTTTGTATGTTTTATCGGACGGTGAGGGGTGTCACCGAACCTGATGATTCGGGCAACGTCTGATAAACTGCAGGTGCCAACAAAATCGCGTTTTTTGAGCGACCAGACGCCGATGTTATGGTTAGAATGGGTCGTCTGGATCGACCGCGACGAGGTGGTCGAGGGCAGAGACCCACCAAGAGACTCAGGCAGAGCCTTACACCAGGATCAAACAGGCGTCGTGCGCGGTTTTTACCCGTTTGTTCGTTGAGGTGCAGCTAGTCGATGTCCGAGGAAACCAGCGATAAACGAACTTCGCTGCCCGTGCTGATTCCGCTTGGCTTGCACGCCAAGAATCAGCCCATCAAGCTTGGCCGGCCGGTTTACGTCCTGGGGGCCAAACAGCACTGCCGCATTCACCTGGTTTCGAGCACTGTCAGCAACACGCACGCTGTGCTGGTGCAGACCAGGCACATTACTTACATCCGCGATCTCTGCAGTCGAACACATATTTATGTCAATGGCGATGAGGTGAAGGAGTCAGTCCTTAAAAACGGCGATCTACTGACGATCGGGCGATTTCAATTTAAGTATCAGGGGCCGATCAAGGACCACGGCGCCGAGCCGGCCGTGCCGCCGGGGGTGTTGAATGTGGCGGGCGCGGAAACGCCGGTGCCGCTGGAGAGCCGGGCGATCGTGATTGGCCGGCGGCCGACGTGCGATGTGCCACTGCTGGAAGAATCGGTTTCGACGATTCACGCGGTCATCCTGCAATGGGAAGGGCAGCGGTTTATTCGCGATCTGTGGTCGCGCAGCGGGACGTTTGTTAATGGCAAGGCGATTCACGAAGCGGAGCTGAAGCCTGGCGATCGCATCAAAATCGGCGAAACGGAAATGACCTACGCGCCGAGCGTGGATGAGGTGGCGTTCAGCCTGGTGGAGGGTGCGAGCGATTCGATTTATGCGGATACGCCGGCTGCGGAGGAAGTGGATTTTGGCAAGGAGATCGAGCCGAAGGTGACGGCGGCGCAGGCGCCGCTGGAGTTGATCCTCACGCCGAAATCCCCGCCGCCGCCGGAGGAATTGCTGCCGCTGGAGGCGGATGAAACGCTGGAAGCGACGCCGCACGATACAGCGCACATTCCGCTGTCGATCGAGGTGGAATCGACCGGATCAAAGACGGCGACGCCGACGGCGGTTCCGCTGGGGAGCAATTTTGCTCCGACGGGATCGAAAGATCAGCCGGCGCTTTCTTCGCGCGGTTGGCGATCGTCGGTGCAGGATGAGAATCTGCCAGCGCAGGATGAGGAGCCGCTTGAGCTTGAACCGCTGGCGATAGAAATAGAACAAGATGAAGCGCCGGCCAAACCAGTGGTGCCTTCGCGCGAGGTGATCGAGCCGACGCAGCCGACGCCGGAGTCGGCGCTGGCGATGCCGATGGCAGAGGATTCGACGCCGCAGGCGGCGTCGGGCGCCGGCGAGCTGACGGATACCACGTTTGGCCGAAATGTCGAAGAGTTTGAAGGGGAGAGCCTTGGCCCGATTGTTGAATCGGCTGAGCCTCTTCAAGTGCAAGCTGTCGCGAGCGAACCTGCGCCGGTCCTTCCAGGCACGCCAAGCGTCGAAGAAATCGAGCCGATGCTGATGTTCCCGGTCGAGCCCGCGGAGAGCATGGCGATCATCGATTCGTCGGCGATTCCGGTTGAGCCGGCGATGGAGCCGTTGCTGGAGGTTACGCCAGGCGATGAGACGCCAAGCCTGGCATCGCTGGCGGAGGATGTGGTTCAGCCAGTTGCCGAAGAAGAGCCCGCGACGGAAATTCCGGTGCTGAGTGATTCGCTGGTGCCGCAGGCGGATGCGGAGCCGGAGATTGACTTATCGCCGATGCCTGAGAAGGCGATCGATGACACGCCGGGCGAAGAGCCGATTGCCGAATCGCCGCTACTGCCCCTGCGGTCGCCGGCGGTTGAAATTATTTCGCCGGGCGAGGTGGTGGTCGAGCATGATGATTCGCTGGAAGCAGAATCCGCGCCAGTTTCCGTGCATGTCGAGCCGGCTGCATCCGTGTCTACGGATTTAAATGAATCGTTGATGGGGCAGGAATTCGGCGAGGTCGAGCCGGTTAGAGAAACAGAAAATGTTTCTGTGCCGCGCGAAGTGCTATCGGCTGATGTGGCAGCGCCGCCATCGGATGATGAGGCGATTCTGCTGGAAGATGAGATCGTTGCGGAAGCTCCCGAGCATCCGATTGAGCATGAGCCGCGATTGGAAGAAATTTCCATGTCGCCGGTAAATGTGCCGGCCCATGCGATGGTGAGCGATCCGGTTGCGGTGACGCCGGATGAAGTTGAAGAAGTGATGCCGGCCCCGCATGCGGAAGCGGTGGTGGAATTGGATACGCCGGCGATTGCACTGGTGCCGTCGGATGTTTCGCGGGTGGCGGATGAATCGTTCGAGCCGGTTGAAAGCGTTGCGACGGATTCGATCTCACTGATTAGCGATGACAACAACGGAGCGCCGCCGCCGGTTTCTTCGGGTGACACGGGGATGGGGATGCTTTCCGCGCCCGAAAATGAACCCGTATTGATGGCGCAGCAGCCGGCGGAAGCATCGCCGGCGGATGAAACGGTTGATGCGGCGGAAGGGATGATCGAATTGTCGCCGCCAGAGAATGCTTCGCCGGTGGAGGTGGAAGATACGATCGATCTTTCGAAGATGACATCCGAATCGGTGGGCACGCCAATCGATGACGCATCGGCGTTGGATTTCCTCACGGAAGAAGCGCCGGCGGAGGCAGTGACGATTTCGGCTGACTCCGCGACGGATGGCCAGGTGACAAGCGATCACACCGCCGCGGATGATTTGGGCGTTGAGGCGATCACGGTAACGCCGCCGGAAGAAATTCCGTCGTCGCCGACGCTGGAATCGGCGCTCTCGAATGATGAATCGGGTGTGGATCTGGCGAAGCTTTCGCCAAAGGATGACGCGGACGAAAAGATCGAAGAGCCGCTGGCGATCGATGTGGCACCGGTTGAAACGATAAGCGTGTCGCGATCGGATGAGCGGCCATTAGACGTTGAAGTGCCGGAGGGGATTCCATCGTCGCCGACATTGGAATCTGCACTGTCGCGTGACGAGTCGGGCGTCGATCTGGCGAAGCTTGCACCGAAGGATGATGCGGGCGAGAAGGTCGAAGAGCCGCTTGCGATTGATGTCACGCCGATGGAAACGATTAGCGTGTCGCGGTCGGATGAGCGGCCATTAGATGTTGAAGTGCCGGAAGGCATTCCATCGTCGCCGACACTTGAGTCTGCACTGGCGCGGGATGAATCAAGCGTTGATCTCGCGAAGTTTGCGCTGAAGGATGAAGCGGGCGAAAAGATCGAAGAGCCGTTGGCGGTCGATGTGACGCCGATGGAAACCGTCAGCGTATCGCGATCGGATGAATCGCCATTGAATATTGAAGTGCCGGAAGAGATTCCGTCGTCGCCGACGCTGGAATCTGCGCTGGGGCGCGATGAGTCGAAAGTCGATCTGGCCAAGCTCACGCCAGCCGATCAGATTGTCGAAACGGTTGAAGATGCCGGCGGCGATCTTTCGGCGATGACAGGGGCAGATCAATCGACGGTGCCGGTGGATGAGTCGGCGGCGTTGGATTTTCTGACGGCCAGCGAGCCGTCGCATGAAGGTCAGGCGACGATTGATGAAAGCTCGGTCGAGCCGCCGCCGCCAGTTGTGCCTTTCCCCGATATAAAGCCGCCGGTCATGCCGGCGAAGATTGCGCCGGTTTCGGTTACGCCGGTGGAAATTCCGAAGCTTGGCGATGTGCCCGCTGTGCCGATCATGGAAGCTCCATCGGCTGAGCCGCCGGCAGATTTGGGATTCAAGGCGATTCCGATTCCGCGGGTGGGGAAGCGTGGGCGTCGCGGGCCGCGGGCGCGGGTGATTCGAGATGGATTTAATAAGGGAGATGGGGCTTCTCAGTCGGGGCATGTGGAGATTCCTCCGTTCACGGAGCACGCCGCGGGGATTGCGGCGGGAGAAAGCTTGCAGGGTTTATCGCAGCCTCCGGTTCGGCAGGCGGATGTGTTCAGCGATATGGCAGGGGCGGCGGCGGAAGTTCAGAAAGATGTTTTCTCAGCGGGCTCCACTTCGGAAGCAGATCGGCTTGCGAAGGAAGTGGCCAAGCTGAATGCGGACGATGAATTTATCGGGAAGGTTGAGGCTCCGAAGCGCGGGCCGGAGATTTCGGAAAAGCCCGCGCGAGCCAGTGCGCGCGGCGTGATTCTGCCAGGGTTTGATTTATCGACGCCCAAGCCGGCGATGCCGGTGGATGATCCGGATGCGGCGATCGCGCGGCGGCGAAAACTGCTGCGGCGAGTGCCGGTGCTGATGACGGTGATGATTCTGCTGATCGGGGCGGCATGGGCGGCAGCGTGGTTCCTCTCGCCGATGCGCACGCGAATTCAGGCGACGCTCGTCTTCCACAATTTCGAGCGCCTGACGCAACGCGAGCAGCATTTAACCGAGGCAGACCAGGCCAATCTTCTCGGGCAGGAAGTGACGCGGCGCACGGCAATCCGCATGCTG
>DATAPK010000180.1:0-9988 GCA_036265245.1 Tepidisphaeraceae bacterium
CTACAACTCGATTGGCCCGGGTTTGTCGGGAACCATCTATCAACGCCCCACCGACGACCGCATCGTCCGCATCACCCAAATCCTCCGCGACGCGAGTGTCGTCACCCATTTCCGCCGCTCCAGAGGCGACGACGTCAACGCCGCCTGCGGGCAGCTTCGCGAAACCCAACTAACCCAACTGTCCTCATAATTACCCCATTTTTACCGCCGATTCGCTTTTTCCATTATTCTTTGGTGTTTCTCCAATCGCGGGTTAAAATTCCACCGGCAATTCAAATGAGGGCTGATCCTTCTGAGGGCAAAGGATGGTTATCGATAATTCCAGATTGCGTGGCGCTATTCGTGTCATCTTCGCGTGCGGTGCGGGCGCGGGTCTTTTCAGCATTTCTGCCGCCGCGCAATCAAGCGCCTCGTCCAACCTTTTTCTCGATGGACAAATCAAATTTGGTGGCCAGACATCAAGCGTGCAAATTGACGACGTCTATATTTCACGTGCCCTCCAGGCGCAAGAAAACGCGGCCGGCTTCAATATCAATCCTGAAGCACTCAAAGCCCTTGCCGTGGCAGATCGCTCGCTTGCATATTATTCAATCAAGGCACAAGGCATGATTGGCAATGGCGGGGTTGCGCCGGCTTTTGATCTCAACCTTTCCGTTGCCCAACAAATCGCTCAAGCCGCCAACGAAACAGAACGCGAAATCCTCCAGATCGGCGCTCAACCCGTCGTTGGATATTCTGTGGACGGCGCTCGTCCCACCGGCGGAACTCCTTTTGGCGTGGCGAATCTCTCCCTCGACCCGGACCCAACCGCCACCGAAAAATTCGTCACCTACAACCTGCACAAAAGCGGCAAGCAAGTAATCCCTTCTCCGATCGGCCCCAAAGCCAATGGCCTCAACCGCGGCGCACTCAGCATCCAGGGCGCGGATTTCCTGGCCGACCACGGGTGGAATTATCTCGACATTCTCCACTTTTATTACGGAACTGATGCCCAACTCACCCTCGGCAATGGCCTATATCAGGGCACTTCACTGGACGGAGCGACGACCTACACGCCCGTGCAAACCGCCAGACCCACAACTAAAAAGCACCTCGCCGATTTCGAGCACGATGCAGGCGCGCTTCAATCCGCGGGCACGAAAAACAATTTCGATCAATTCATCAATTTCAAAAACAACGCAACCGCCGCCATGCGCTCCACCAAAACCGCCCACGGCGGGCGGGCGTCAGAACTCTTCAACATTGGCTACGACGCCGCAAAAGCGCATGGCGCGCCATTTACCTATCGCATTCTCAGTGGGGCCGCCGGCGCTGAAGGAACCAATGCCGGCAATATGCTTCTTCCCTCGGAAGGCCAGATTGGATTCTACCTCGAAACCAAAACCGCCGGCCTGATCACCCACCTCGCGGTCAACGACGTGGATGGAACAGAAAGCAGCTCCAATCATAAAATCATCGCCGACGGAAAGTGGCACAAATATGTCTGGAATTTGGGATCCAGCTGGGGTGCGCCGGTAAAAGGAAAAACAGACGGAAAAGTCACCGGGCCGTTTTCCCTCAATTCAATCAGCATCAGCGGAACTTCCAATGCCTCCGTCCGAATCGACGATCTGTTTTTCGCCGAACCCCCCGAAGGCTTTCTTCTTCCCGGCAATGGCGGCGGCGCATATCAAAGTGGTAATACCAGCGGCGGGACACTCACGGCCGGCAATATCGGCACCCTATCAGGCATAAGTTCCGGCGGCAGTGCTGTCACTTTAATTGGCGCTGGGACGCTCATTTTAGCTGGCGGGGGCACTACCAGCATCGGTACACCAATTATACTCACCGGAAGCGGAGTGCCGGCTCTCAATGGCGGCACATGGTCTTACACCTCAAGTAGCCTGATCGAGAACAGCGGCAATTCGCATCTCGATCATCTCTCCCTTGCCCCACAATTGACAGGCGTGGCCCCGGTCTCGCCTAGCATACTCGGCGTTGTCGTCCCCGAGCCCGTCACATGCACGACGATCCTGCTCCCCTTCGCGATGCTCTTGCGCCGTCGCCGCTGATTATTTCCCCATCACCACCTCAAACCCCCGCGCCTCATTCTTCAGCCCATTCGTACTCTTCCACACCCGCATCCCCGCCGTGATGATCACCACAAACCCGCTCACCATCATCGCTGCAATACACGCCGCCTCGATGATCGCATTCACCAGCACATTATTCTGAAAGAACGGCGTGCCATTCCCCCACTGCACGCGAATCCCATCCACCTGCCCCAGAAATAACTGCACCGCCGCCGTGCTTGTCGTCGTCATCACAAAGAGCATCGGCAGCACCGTCACCCACAGATAGCGGGCCTTTCCGATATTCGCGAGATACGCGCTCACGATCGCCAGCGCGATCACCGCCAGCATCTGGTTCGCCACGCCGAACATCGCCCAGATGGTGGCGAAGCTGTCGCTGTTCATGAACCACGCCCACGCGAACACGATGATCGCCGTGCTGATCATCGCCGGAATCCATCCGCCGGTGATTCCTAATTTCGGATGAATCTTCCCCGCCACTTCCTGCAATAAAAATCGCCCGATGCGAGTCCCCGCATCGATCGTCGTCAAAATAAACAACGCCTCAAACATGATCGCGAAGTGATACCAGTATTTCCAAAACGCCCGCAGCGACGTCTCGGCACCGCTCGAAAACTTCCTCGCCGCGGAGTCAAAAATATGCGCCATCCCCACCGCCAGCGTCACCGCCCCACCCGTCCGTCCGCGCAGCGATTCTTTCGTCAGATCTTCGTACATGCCGATGTCTTCCACCCCATGAGGCCCAGCCACCGCCAATATCCGATCATGATACTTCGGCATCGCCGCCAGTTCGGTGTTCATCGCGTAATAATCATTCACCGGCAGCGTCGTCGCCGCGATCATGGCCACCACGCCCACCAGCCCCTCGATCAGCATTGCCCCATACCCGATCGTCCGCGCATCCGATTCCTTCCGAATCATCTTCGGCGTCGTCCCGCTGCTCACCAGCGCATGAAACCCGCTGATCGCCCCGCACATAATGGTGATAAACAAAAACGGAAATATCGGCCGAGGCCCCAGCGTCGGCCCGCTCCCCCAAAACGCCGTATTCAACGCCGGCGCTTCAAATTTCGGATTCGCAATCAACGTCCCCACCACCAACAATACGATCGTGCCAATCTTGAGAAAGCTCGAAAGATAATCCCGCGGCGCGAGCAACACCCAAACCGGCAACACTGCCGCGATAAACCCATAAATCGCCATCGACCACGTCACGCCATTCGCGGAGAGATTGAAAAACGGCGCGATCCGAGACTCCGGAACCAGCCCGCCAAGCACCGTCGCCGCGATCGTCAACGCGCCGCCAATCAGTGAAGCCTCAACAACTTTCCCCGGCCGAAGCTTGTACATATACAAACCGACAAAGAGCGCAATCGGAATCGTGCAGGCAATGGTGAAAGTCCCCCAAGAACTGCCGGGCATGAGGCGGACGGCGCCCGTCGGAAGTACCAAGGAGAAACCCGTTGCGAGATCCAAAGGAATTGGTGGATTAAGGCCTCGTAATTTAAATGGCTCGTTCAGCACCGTTTCATTGGTAGAACCGGGCAACTGTAGTGAACTACCGGCGGGGATTTGATAGATGCCGTCGCTCTGATCCACGTGCTCGTTGACGGTCAGCCTCATGCCGGCGTAAGACACTGTCTCTCCCCCCAGCGCCTTCACCACCACCTTCCCCAACCCCGCCAGCGCCACCACAATAATCAACAGAATCGCAATCGTCCCCGTCACCCCCGCCACCTTGCCGATATCGCTATACGCAATCTGCGCCAGCGACCTTCCCCCTCTTCGGATGCTCGCCGACAGCACCAGAAAATCCTGCACCGCCCCCGCCAGGCAAACCCCGATCACAATCCACAGCAGCCCCGGCAGATACCCAAACTGCGCCGCCAGCACCGGCCCGATCAAAGGCCCCGCGCCGCTGATCGCCGCAAAGTGATGCCCAAACAAAACCCACTTGCTCGTCGGATGAAAATTATGCCCATCCTCCCGCTCATACGCCGGCGTGCGCCGCGAATCATCCAGCGTCGCCACCCTCGCCGCCAGAAACGCACTGTAATACCGATACGCAATCGCCATCAGACACAGCA
Organism: Tepidisphaeraceae bacterium; assembly: GCA_036265245.1. Lineage (GTDB taxonomy): Bacteria > Planctomycetota > Phycisphaerae > Tepidisphaerales > Tepidisphaeraceae > DATAPK01. The sequence goes on from DATAPK010000180.1 coordinate 4,160, forward strand.
CGGCGATCATGACGGGCATGGCGGACATTTAGGATTCTCCAGATGTGGATATGTAGCGTGAATCAGGAGATTTTGGATTTGGGATTGCGGATTTTGGATTGGAATCTCCAATCGAAAATCCGCAATCCCAAATCCAAAATGGAATCAATTCCCATCCAGATCCACCCACCACCCCGTCGACGCCGGCATTCCCGCCGGCCAGCGCAGCTTGAACATATACCGGATCACCTGATCCGGCCGCAGCGATTCAATGTGCCCATCCGCAAACACAAAGTTCGCCGTCTGATCGCCATTGTGTCGATATCGAATGTTCCCATGCGTCCCATCATCCGCCTGGTACGGCTGCTGCGGATTTCCACTATCGAATATGTCGTGATTCTGGCTCGGATTCGTAATGATCGGCAGCGCGCTCCCGCGAAACCGGTTGGCCTGATACGGATCATCGCCGCGGAAAAATCTCGCATCGGTATCCGTCGGATCGGCAAAGTATTGATTGTCCGCGTCATAACCCACCGCGTACATCAACTTGGAATTGAGTATCGCCGCCGTATCGAACAGCAAAACATTGTGCTGATACAGCTTCGTAAAATACGCCGGCTGAAGCAGCTGTTGTTTCGTCGGATCGGTGTAGAGCAATTCCAGATCCCGATCCGGCATTGCCACCATGTTGCACGCGTAACTGCTTCGCGATGTCCCATCCGCCGACGTGCCCGGGCACAAAAACAAATTCGCCGTGGAAGAATCGCCCAGAACCGTCTCATTGCTTCCCGGCGGAAGCTTCACCGTGATCGCGCCGCGAGAATTGAAATAGTGATAGATCACCGTCTCCCACGTAATCCAATTCGCCCCGCCGTCATCGCTAATCTTATATTGCCCCCAAGGCAGCCGCCCCTTGTTGTCCAGCGCATACATCGCAAGCCCATGATACATCTGCCGAAGCTGCGCCTGGCACCCCAGCGTGACGCTCGCCTGCCGGGATTTGTTGATCGCCGGCAGCAGAACACTGATCAGCACCGCGATAATGCCAACCACCACGAGGAGTTCAACCAGGGTGAACCCTCCGCGCGATCTGAGGATGGATCGTTGAAAACCTCGCAGCACAAAACTCTCCCGGCTTTCAGCCCATAATTTCATATCCCCCCCGCCATAGCATGTAAAGATAAATCTGGCCCCAAATGGGACCAGAAACCTTGTTTCTTGATTAGATATGAGCTTTCGGAGGCTAAAATGCGGGCCTATCCGTCTATATGAGGATTTCCACATCATTTACGGTGTCGGCAATATCTTTGACGGCGGTATCGGTCCCCACGTCACCTTGGATCAAGTCGGCGCCACTGCCGCCATTGAAGTAGTCGTCACCGGCTTGTCCGTAGAGATAGTCAAGACTTCCATCCCCATACAGCGTGTCGTTTCCATCCTCTCCATGTATTTGATCTACTCCGCTTCCACCGTCGAGAAAATCATCCTCACTTCCGCCCAGAATTCTGTCCCGCCCGCCGCCTCCAAAAAGCGAATCGTTTCCACTCATCCCATTAATCAGATCATTCCCGTTGCCTCCAAGAATTGTATCTCTACCTGGTCCGCCGCTCAGCGTGTCATTTTCATCGCCTCCACTGATCGAATCATTGCCCGCGCCGCCGTTAACATAAACCGAAATCGTACCAGTGCTCACGCCAATCTGATCGTTGCCGGCATTCCCTAAGATCGAAACTGACTTTACGCCAGCAATTCTGAATTCCTTTACGATGGTTCCGTTGGAAACCAATATCATGTCGTGCTTAATGCCGACCGAAAGCAAGTCATTCCCTGGCGTGCCCGAAACCGTAATTATATTCTGGGCGGAAAGGTCCGCATCAAAAAACAGCGGCGGCGGAGAACTTGCCAGCACAAAACTTTCTGAAGTGACCGCCCGATCCGGCCCGCCCGCTCCTCCTGACCCCGTGATGTGAATCCCTTGATCGAAACGCACAATCCCCACACCGCGAACCAGCCACATATTCTCAATCACATGCTGTTTATACGTCTCATCGTGACCAACCGAATATATTTGCGTGTGATCGATCGTCACTTTCAGCGCGTTTGGAATAGAACGATTATTGCCCAGGTCTACTGATTCGAATCCGACGACAATCGCACTTCCCGTATCAGTCCCCGACCCCTGCAAGGTCGGAGCCTCCCCAACTATTTGAAGTGATCCGTTCAAAGGGACATTCGACCAGGTCTGTTTGTCTCCCACGTTAAGCCGATTATTGAGAAGAAGAATCGGCGCTCCAAGCGACACGGAGTTTTGAAAAATGAAAGGGTCGTCGGTGGAAAACCGATTAGTCTGCGAATAGTAAAATAGACCGTTGTGCGTCTTGCGATAGTCGTGAGTTGCACTGTCCGATGTATCCGTTATCCGAATTACCGGAATTCCATTATCGACAGCCGCCTTAGTTGTCCAAGTGTGTTCTACCGTGGTCGGCAATGTGGGCCCGATGTAAGTCCCGGAATAGCGCATTTGCTGATTGGCCTGAAGCGGAAAATAATCCCCCAGCGCATACCCCGCCAAAAGCTGCCGCCTCTCCAAAGTTTCAACTAGAAACCACCCACGCCGCCCGCCACATCGATTCTTCATATCTTCCTCAGCTCGCCTGCCCCGGCGAAAACCACCCTTGAAATCCACCTAAGCCACCCATTAAATAATCGGCAATCAGTATAAACGAACTGCATTGACCGACCTAAAACCCGTGTCTAGCATGGGATCATCATGATCCGAGCCTCCCTGCTGGCTGAAACCAAGGATTTAGACCTCTGGTCCATCGCCGTTCCCGTGCTCGGCCTTATCGCCGGCATCATCATCCTCTTTGCCCTCGTCCAATGGATGAAGAAAAAGATACGCCGCACCGAAACCGTCACGCCAGGCGGATTCTCCCTCGCCGATCTCCGCCAACTCGTCAAACAAGGCAAGATGACCCCCGAGGAATTCGAACTCGCCAAAGCCAAAGTCCTCAACGAAACCAAACGCGCCACCGCCGTCAAACCCGCCCAGGAAACGTCATCCACCAAACAGTTTCCGCCCGCAATCTGATCCGCGTCTCGTAAGATCGCGCTTCATTCTGTTATCAGGACGTGTTTGCGCGTATATTGGGACGCGTTCCGAGCGTTTTTTCACTTTTTCTATCCGTGGATTTGCCATACTAATATGCGGACGACCGAATGGCGATTTGATCGATCAAGTCCATATCGGTTTATGTTCGATAAGTGACGTGAGGAAGGCAGTTTATTCATGGCCAATATCAATCGCCCAGGCGGTGGAGGAATCGGGGGCGGCGGAAACGTTCCGCCGACCAATGGTGGCGGAACCAATCAGCCCCCGCCCGGCGGCTTCCGAGGACGCCGCATCACCACCTGTTCCTTCTGCGGAAAATCTTCCCGTGACGTCGGCCCCATGGTCGAAGGCCCTTCCGACGTCTACATCTGCGCCAACTGCGTCGATCTCGCCCACAACATCATTCGGCAGGAAAAACGCAAGCTTTCCTCCTCTGCCCCCATGTTCAGCTCGATCCCGAGCCCCCGGCAGATCAAGGAATATCTCGATCAATACGTCGTCGGCCAGGAGTACGCCAAGAAAGCCCTCTCCGTCGCCGTCCACAACCATTACAAGCGTTTAAGCACGCACGAAACCGCGCCCACCAACGAAGGCGCTGCCCCGCCCGCGCCCGATATCGAGATCGATAAGAGCAACGTTCTCCTTATCGGACCCACAGGCTCCGGCAAAACGCTGCTCGCCAAAACGCTCGCGCGAATTCTTAACGTCCCCTTCGCCATCGGCGATGCCACCACGCTCACCGAAGCCGGCTACGTCGGCGAAGACGTCGAGAACATCCTTCTCAAACTTCTCCAAAACGCCGACTACGATCTCGAAACCGCCCAGCGCGGCATCGTCTACATCGATGAAATCGACAAGATCGGCAAAACCCAGAACAACGTCTCCATCACCCGCGACGTCTCCGGTGAAGGCGTGCAGCAGGCCCTGCTGAAAATGCTCGAAGGCACCATCAGCAACATCCCGCCCCAAGGCGGACGCAAGCATCCCGAGCAGCAATATATTCAGATGGACACGACGCAAGTCCTCTTCATCTGCGGCGGAACATTCGTCGGCCTCGAAGACATCATCCGCAAACGTCTCGGCCGCCGGCAAATCGGTTTCGGCTCCGAAACCGCCCCCGCCGAATCGTCTCGCGATCGCGCCGAAACCTTGGCGCAGGTTCAACCGGAAGACCTCGTCGAATTCGGCATGATCCCCGAATTCGTCGGCCGCCTTCCGCTGATCGCCACGCTCGAACCCCTCGACGTCGCGACGCTCATCAGCATTCTCACCCAGCCCAAGAACGCTTTGGTGAAGCAATATGCCAAAATCTTCCGCATGGAAGGCCACGAAGTCGAATTCACCCGTGGCGCCCTGGAGTTAATCTCCGAACGCGCCTTGAAACGCGACACCGGCGCCCGCGCTCTCCGCGCTGTCTGCGAAGAAATCATGCTCGAGTTGATGTACAAGCTGCCGGATCAACCCCCCGGCGGAAAATACATCATCGACGAAACGGTGGTCGACGGGCGTTCCAGCCTCTTCGAAATCACCCCCGAACGTAGAAAACAATCTGCATAGGAAGATGTCACCGACATCCTCATATAGCCCCCCGCATGCGGGGGGTTTTCGGTAAGAGAACGGTATCCGTGGACACAAAGGATGTCCCCCGGGGGACGCGCCCGAAGGCGCTTGACACTCCCCCCCACAAAGCTAAAGTTTCACGTCCGCCAAATGGCGGCAATTCCGCGGTAGCTCAATGGTAGAGCATCCGGCTGTTAACCGGAATGTTGTAGGTTCGAGCCCTACCCGCGGAGCTTTCCCACCAAACGCGAAACGACGCGACATTCAATGAACATGCAGCCCCGAAAGAAACCCTTTCGGGGCTGTTTGCATGGATAGCTCGCACAGTCCGTGCGTGGATCACTGGTGGAAAACTTGTTCAATGACAGCAGTTATTTTGCCCCGCGTATGAACATTGAGCAATATCGTGTGAAGAAGTTATCTGTCGTGCGACAAGTCCAAGTCATCTGGGTGTCTGGTTCGAGTGTGGCGATTGATTCTGCTCGACAGTGATATCTGCTAAGTCGACGTCTCAACGCAATAAAAACAAAAGGGGTCATAGAAAAGCTCCTACGCCTTTGTAGCAATCGCGAATTTCCAATATTCGTGCGTGATTTCTGGTGCTTTCCGACGAGAAAGGTCATCCAATGTCCGCTGCTCCAACTTATCCCGGCGTCTATATTGTAGAACCTCCCAGCCCTGTGCATACGATCGTCGGGGTCGCGACCTCCATCGCGGCATTTGTGGGATACACCTCTCAAGGCATCGATAATCGTCCGCAGCAGATTTTCAGTTTTCCCGACTACGAGCGGCTATACGGCGGCATCGCCTCCGATAGCGAGTTGAGCTATGCGGTGCAGCAGTTTTTCTCGAACGGCGGCACGCAGGCATTCATCGCCAGAGTCCCACGCGAAGGCGCGGGGGCGGCAACGGTGGCGTTTAATGATTCGCAGTTCACCTGGGAATTCTCAGCGCTGAGCAGCGGTTCATGGGCCGATTCCAATCTGATCATCGATGTCGATTTTGTCGGATTGACTCATCTCATACCCGGAACGCTGGCCGTCACCGGCGCTGATGTCACCGGAACCAACACCAGTTTTACTGCGCTTCGCCCGAATCAATGGCTCATTTTCGCCGGTGATCCCAGTCAGACCCCTTACCAGATCAAGTCGATCCAGAACGACATAAGCCTCACATTG
>DATAPK010000181.1:0-7362 GCA_036265245.1 Tepidisphaeraceae bacterium
TGCAGGATGTGCGTAGTCGAATGAACCGCCGCCGCAGTGCCCAGCTTGGCGCCGAAACATCGCAGCCAAAACCGCCGCCACCCATACGCGCGCGGCAAAGGCAGTCGATAGAGTGTTGCCTGGATTACCAGCCAGGCATAACGACGGAGATATTCGCTTCGGCGATAGGGATACGCCGCCGTTCGATCCAGCGTCTGGAATATCTGCGAAGGCTGGGGATTGGGCGGCGTGTTCATCGACAACCAGTAATATCGGCCACGTTACCAATCGTTGCACGTCCAATAAGAAGAGAAAAGGGCCATGGGGCGAGGGGCAAGCGAAGAATAGGAAGCGAATATCGCACAATCGCATCTCTCTTGCCCCCTGCCCCTCGCCCCATGCCCCTTTTACGGGTTATACTCAAAGGGGCAATGGAATTAACTGATCCGCCAAAATCCGCCTTACCGACTGAAGCCACTGAAGTGGCCGACGTTGATGTTCTCATTCAAACCTTCAATGAGGAAGAAAATCTTCCTCATACTCTCGCCAGCCTCAAAGGCTGGGTGCGGCGAATCTTCGTCGTCGATAGCGGCTCCACCGATCGCACCATGGCAATCGCCCAGGAATTCGGCGCGACCGTGGTGAACCACCCGTGGGAAGGTTACGCCGCCCAGAAGAACTGGGCTCTCGACAATCTGCCGTTTGAATCGAATTGGATTCTGATTCTCGACGCGGACGAATCCGTGAGCCCGAAATTGCGCGAGGAGATCGAAGGGATCGTCAGCCGCCAGAGCGATCGCGTTCACGAAGCCGGTTTTTATCTCAATCGCGTCTTCATTTTCATGGGCCGCCAGATCAGACACTGCGGATATTTCCCCAGTTGGAACCTCCGCCTCTTCAAGCGCGGCAAAGCCCGCTACGAAGACCGAATGGTCCACGAGCACATGGTCGTCGCCGGCCCGACGGGTTATCTGCAGCATCTGATTCTTCATGAAGATCGCCGCGGCCTCGAACATTTCTTCGCCAAACACAATCGATACTCAACCCTGGAAGCGCGGGAAATTTTTGAATCCCCCGAGCCCTGGCCTGGCGTGCGGCAGTTCATGCGCGACCGCGTCACGCGCCGCCGATTCGTCAAAAGCCGCATCCTCCCCTATCTGCCGCTCCCGTGGACCTGGCGACTGATTTATATGTACATCGTTCGAGGCGGATTCCTCGACGGCAAAGCCGGCTGGGTACTCAGTAACTTCATCAGCAGTTACGAATTTTTCATTCAGACGAAATATCAGGAGCTTCGCCGCCTGCGTGGACGGCAGGCCTTTACGCACAGCGGGCTGGCCGAGCCCGAAGGGCAAATCAGCTTCCGCGATCAGACCGGCGTCACTCATCGCTTCGACGGAGACACCGTCGAATTCAACGTCACCCCGCCCAGCACCGCCAAGGTCGTCCCCGAAGCGCCGATGCCCGCCGTCTCCACCGCGACAGTCGTCGCCAATCGCCTGACCACAACCCCCCGGCGTCCGGCAACACTCGCGCCCGTTTCCGTCGTCATCCCCACCCTCAACGAAGCCGCCAATCTCCCGCGCTGCCTCGACCATCTTCAGTGGGCCGACGAAGTCGTCGTCGTCGATTCCGGTTCAACCGACGAAACCAATAAAATTGCCGAAGCCTACGGCGCAAAGGTCATCCAGTTCCGCTGGAATGGTCATTGGCCCAAAAAGAAAAACTGGACCCTTCGCCACGCCGATCTGAAGCACAAATGGGTGCTGATCGTCGATGCGGATGAATGGATAACGCCCGAACTGGCTGAGGAAATCCAGCGCGCCGTGACGCGCGACGACAAATACGTCGGCCACTACATCAACCGCCGCTTCATCTTCATGGGCCAGTGGATCAAGCACTGCGGTTACTACCCCTCGTGGAATGGCCGGCTCATCAAGCGCGGCTACGGCGAATACGAACAATTAACCGGCATCGGCAACACCGGCTCAGGCGACAACGAAGTCCACGAGCACGTCATCTTCAAAGGCCCCGCCGGGTATCTCGACCACGACATGCTGCATTTCGCCTTCCCCAACATTCATACCTTCATGGAAAAGCACAACCGCTACAGCAACTGGGAAGCGGCCGTGCAATTCAAGAAGGCGGACACCAGCAGCGCCGTCATCGGCAACGAGCAACTCACCAAACGCCGCAAGCTCAAAAACGTCTCTCGCCATCTCCCCTTCCGGCCCATGCTGCGATTCCTCTACAGCTATGTCTATAAAGGCGGCTTCCTCGACGGCCCCGCCGGATATGTCTTCTGCCGGCTGCTGTCGATTTATGAATATCTTTCCGTCGCCAAATATCACGAACTGAAGCGCGCTGAAGAGGATCACCGCAAGGCCCGGCTCTTATCCGCCGTCCCTGCGATCAATATCCAGGACCTGATCGCCGAGCGCGTCTCATCCTCCACGCAAACGAATCGCGATCCGATTTCGACGCGCACCTCACAAATCGAAGCCGAAGAGAATTCCCCAGAAACCGCCGTCGCCACCGCCGAACCTCCGACCGATGGCTCCGGCAACGGCAAGCACCAAGACCCCTCATTACCGTGACCCCACAGCGAAACCTCAGCCCCTGGACTCGAAAACAGCAGCTCGGGAGGCTGCTTTGGGCCATCGTTTCCGCTGCGATCTTCCGCCGCACCTTTCACAACTGGTATGGCCTGCGCGCTTCGATCTTGAAAATGTTTGGCGCCAAACTCGGCCGAAACGTGCGCATCCGCCGAACGGTCAAAATCGAAATCCCCTGGAATCTGGAAATCGGCGACGACGTCTCCATCGGCGATGAAGCAATTCTCTATTCCCTCGGCCTCATCAAAATCGGCAGCCGATCGTTCCTGAGCCAATATGCTCATCTGTGCGCCGGCACACACGATCACACCAGCCGGGATTATCCTTTGCTGCGAGAGCCGATCACGATCGGCGAAGATTGCTGGATCGCCGCCGACGCCTTTGTCGGCCCCGGCGTAACAATCGGCGATCGAACCGTCCTCGGCGCCCGCGCCAGCGCCTTCAGCGATCTTCCGTCTGATGTAATCGCAGTGGGAAACCCCGCCAAACCAATCAAGGAAAGAAAGCTGTCTTCCTGATCTGCCGTACACCCCGCTACGGCTTCTTCCAAACGCTGATAATGCTGTGAATCAATAATTCATCATCTGAATATTCCGCCAACTCCCCCGCCTTGCGCAAGGCGTCCAATTCCCCCCGAAGATTTTCATCTCGATGATAATTGATCGACGCCCCCGGCAATGCCTCCGCCAAAATCTTCTGCCATTCCCCCAGTCGCAGCCCATTGAGATACGACGACGCCTTCACTTGATCGCGCTGCGACGGGCGAAGATGCGCCCAGTATGGAATTCCCTCATGCTTCCCCGAGATGATGCGCAGATCGTGAAACCCACTGTCGCAGGTGAAAAGGTGAAGGTGCGTATAAACCACTCCGCCCGGTTTCAGTACCCGGCGAACATCCCGCAACACCGCGGCAGGATCGGGAATATGCTCAAAAACATTGAACGAATAGACAAAATCAAATGTCGCATCCGCGAAACTCATCCGCGCGGCATCCATCTGCATGATCTTTGGATGACGAAGCTTCGCAACACCAAGCTTCTTGCGAATGGCTTCACGAAATACGCGATCGGAGACGATCATCTTCCGCCCGATCGTCTTTAAAAACCTTTTAAGCCCATTCCCGCGCAGAACACGAAGATAATTCAGCGGATTCCACCCGCTCGCCATCACGTCCAGGTCGATACCAACCACATCACACTTTTGCGCAAAATACAGCAATTGTCCCATGGCCGTCCCCGGGCCAATCTCCAGCGCCTTGGTATTTTGCAGATCTCGTCCAGTTTGTTGCTGGTATGCCTGCTCGGCTGCAAAACAAATTTGCGAAAGATGCTCAACCGCGCCGGCAGGATTGCAATTTCGAGCGCCGCGAGCCAAATCACGAAACTCGCGAAGTTGCGACAGAAGATTTCCGCCAAGCGAGGTGTAAGAACGCATTGCAGTGAACTAAAAAAACAACCCAACATCCTTCACGCAAACGGATGACAAACATATCGCGCAGCCAGCCCCTTAATCGTCACATCCTCTGCCGCCCGCTGATCGCATCCGCCAGGATATTCCGATTGGCATATTCGATATTGCTCCCCGTCGGCAGCCCGCGCGCCAGCCGGGTAATCTGAACATTGGGAAACTTCGCCGCGACGATATTCTGAATATGCAGCGCCGTCCCATCCCCCTCCAGATTCGGATTCGTCCCCATGATGATCTCGCGAATGCCTCCCTTGGCCAGCCGCTCCATCAAAGCATCCACCGTTACATCCCCCGGATGAACATCCTCCAGCGGCGCGATTCGCCCCAGTAGCACGTGATATATCCCGCGATAAAGCCCGGTTGATTCCAGCGCCAGCAAATCCTTCGGCTGCTCGACAACACACACCAGCCCATGATCGCGGGCCGAATCGGAACAGATGTTGCATGGATCATTCTCGGTCAGGTTATAGCAAACCGAGCAATGCCGGATGCGCGTCTTCACGTCGCGAATCGCGTCGGCCAGCTTCATCGCCTCTTCAGGCTTTTGCTTCAGCAAATGAAACGCAATCCGTTCAGCCGATCGCGCGCCGATGCCGGGAAGAGAACTGAACTGATCGATCAGGTTTTGAATGCTCGCGGTGTAACTGCTCATTGACGGCGGATTATAGGCGGGATGTCAACAGAGTTAAGCACCTTGCCACACAATTGTTACGCGAAATCTTAGATCGCGTTTCTACAGTGCGGTATCATACTTCAATCACGAAGGAACACGTCTTATGCAAATATCATGGATGGAATCGCTTGAAAAGCGAGCGCTTTTAAGCGCGGGCGGCGTTGACTCCACGTTCGGCAATGCCGGACGTGTCATCGGTAATGCGACCGTGCAAACCACGGGACTATTTCAACCGCGCGTCACCGCGCTCATGCAGGAGAGCGACGGAAAGATCATCGCGGTTGGAGTTTACAACACCACTCAGGAAGGCTTCGGCAACTCCGCCGGCGCGTTTGTCGCTCGGTTGAGCCAATCGGGCGTGCTGGACACATCGTTTGGCTCGATGGGAGCAACAAAGATTCAATTCAGCGGCTTGATCACCAGAGCTCCATCGATGGCCATCGATTCCAGCGGCCGCATCATCATTGCCACGTCGATTCTTGATGTCAGCGACCTTCATGAGTTTGCTGTCGCGAGATTTCTTGCCAGCGGCGCCATTGATACGCACTTTGGCGTTGGGGGCATGTCAACGGCAGTTTTCTCAAACCGCTCGGCCGATGCCCAGGCAGTGGATGTCGGTGCCGACAGCAAGATCGTCGTCGCGGGCACTGAATTGGGGAACAGTGCGGAAATCGCCGTCGCCAGATTTACCGCCAATGGATCACTCGACAAAAGCTTCAGCGTCGATGGGTTGCAAACCCTGAATATCGAAGCCGGTGTGGAGGCGGCCACCTCCGTCAAAGTGCTCAGCGATGGCCGGGTATTGCTCGGCGGATATGAAAGCTCAGGACCGAACACCTCACGCTTTGCGCTGATTCGCCTGACTGCAACAGGTCAACTTGACAACACATTTGATTCCAACGGCATCGTCGTCGTGAGTTTTGGCGCGGAAGATTATGCCGAATCGATGCTGGTCCAGTCAGACGGTAAAATTGTTCTCGCGGGAGGCAGTGCCGTTCCGGATATTAACGATCCGAATGCCCAGTTCTTTCTTGCGGTCACGCGGCTCGATGCCTCTGGAAAGTTAGACCCGACATTTGGCACGGCGGGAAAAGTGCGCGTCGCCGATCCTTCTCCCGATTCCTCCATCTCTCTTTCGCCTGGTCCGGGTGGGGACTATCGCATCATTGAATCGCGCTTCGAGACCCGCCTGACTTCAACAGGCAAACTGGACAAAACCCTGAACGGCAACGGCGTGGCAGCATTGACAGCCAACAATCTCGTGCAAAGCTCAGCGATCCTTGCGCGCCCTGATGGCTCGCTGATCGTCGTCATCCCGAACGAAGACGATTTGATGGATACGGTCTTTGTCGTTCCAACTTTGTCTTTTCTTGATAAAAATGATCACCCAAAGTCATCCCAGGAATTGCGCATCAGCGATCTGCTTTCCGGCTTGGCCGTGGATGCAAATGGAAAGCTCGTAGCCGGATCAAATTCTGAAGGCGATTATGTCTTTTACCGTTTTCAGACCAACGGCAAGCTCGATCCAACCTTTGGGGCCAATGGAGTCAGTGTCGCTGAGTCGACTGAAGGATTCGTCTTCAGCCCTTCGTTTATCCCACTGGGCAACGGAGAGATCATTGTTAGTAGCTCTGGTTATGAAGGAACGGAACCCGACACGGCAGCGGACATGATCTCGCGGATGAATCAGAAAGGGACACTCGACAAAGGATATTCGGATACTCTGTTTGATGAAACCGAAGATGGCCAAACGACGCTTCTTCCCCATGGTTTTGTGAACGCATCGGTTGAGTCGAATAATGTTAACGTTCGCATTAGCGACCTGATCGCGCCGGACGGCACTTCAATCCTGGTCGATCTTCCGTTCGAGAATCCGGATAACTTCAACGATTCAGCCAATCTGGTAGTTCCGATTGGAAATTCCGGATCGTATGTTGTTGAAGGAAGCAGGAGAGATTCTCAGAACAAAATGACTTATTTTCTTGAGAAATATGATTCGACCGGCCAGCTTGATCGGACGTTTGGAACAGGTGGGATTTTGCAGGGGCAGTTCGCTCTTCTTTTCGCACAGGCCGACGGAAAACTGCTCTACCGTGCCGGCGGCGGGATCAAACGGCTGGATGCCGACGGCACGCCTGACGCCACCTTCGGCACTTCCGGGTTGGCGGCCAGCGGATACACCAACTTCACCGCCGACAGCCTCGATCGGATCATTGCCTGGAAAGTCACCGGCAGCACGATGGCCATCGCACGTTTCACGCCCGATGGAAAACCCGACCTTACCTTCGGCACAAACGGCGTGGCAAATGTAAAGCTGCCGGTTGTCGGCCAGCAAAATCTGATCGTTGCTCCAAATGACAACTTGATATTGACCTCCCTCAAGCAAACCGGCGCTAACGTTAGTTGGTTCGCCACCCGTCTTATTGGCGGCGGGTTTGCCGATCTCACCAACGGCAAGCTCACCGTCAGCGGCACGACAAACGCCGATAAAATTTCTCTCTCTCAAAACGGATCGCTCATCAACGTCGCTCTCAACGGCAAGCAGGAATCATTCGCCAGAAGCAAAGTAACAAGCATCGTCGTAAATGGATTCGGCGGCGATGACAACATCACCATTGGCGCATCAAT
>DATAPK010000182.1:0-9528 GCA_036265245.1 Tepidisphaeraceae bacterium
ATCACATGATCACGGCCGTGAGCCGCTGGCCCATGCGCTTCAATGTTCTGGCGGTTAGCCCACTGAGATTCCTTAGCTACTACATCCTGCTACCGGTGGCGCTAAGTGTCATGATCCTGATCCGCCCGGGTATTACATTCAGCGACCCTAAAATGCGCTGGCTTATCTCAGCAGGCGTGGGCACGTTGCCGGGCTGTTTTCTGGCGTATTCCAAGATGGGCGGCGGTCCGAATTCGTTTCTGCCGGCGCTGATGCCGCTGATGGTGCTTTCAACGCTGGGCATCGCAGCCGCATGGGAAACGACATCCGCGCGCCTCATCTCACCTGCCCGCGCCCGGGTGTTCGCGTGTCTGATCGCGTTGTTGATGATGGTGGACGGGGTTGAGACATCCAGCGAAGTGCTGCATCTGTTCATTGAGGGGCACGGGGATCCGCATTATCCACAGGTCGTCGAGTACATCAGCAAACTCAAGGGGCGCGTTATCTGCCCGGACGATCCAACCATCCCGATCGTCGCGCTCGGGCAAACGGGCCGCTCATACTGGGCGGAAAGTGATGCACACTTCTTGATTCACATGCCCGCTCTCTACAGCGAAATCTCCAGCGCGGATTACGTGGTGGTGGTGAACTCCGCAAATACGAAGTCGAATCCGGACGAGCTGCGCACATTAGGTTTCGTGCGCGTCTCGTGGGGCGGCGCCGATATGGGGATTTACGACTTGTGGCGTAAACGGCAGGCTGTGGAGGGGGATAGCGGGACAGGCGTCAATTGATGGATGCAGGGCGCGTCGATGTAGCTGACCGCTAGAGCGGAGGCGGCAACGCCTGATCAAACAGATGAGAGTGCAGATTCGATAAACGCATCCTTGGCTTTGCGATATTCGGTCATTGGTTTTCCGTTGTAGCGCTGTTTGAGGTGGTTGTACTCGTGCAGCAGCGATGGATTATTGCATAGCAAGTCACGGAAACGGGTGAATACGTCCAAGGATGAGCCGGTGACGACGAGTTGGATGCCGGCGTTTTGTGCATGGAAGGCGGAGAAGGATTCGGTGCGGACTGAACCGGTGTTGCGGGGGAAGTGCGTGGCCAGTGCGGCATCGCAGGCGGCGAAGTGTTCTGGAGCTACTCGCACACAGAGATCGAGGTCGGCTTTGGTGAGGCATCCGGGGATAGAGGTTGCGCCGATGTGCTGAATATCCGCGCTTGCGGGAAGGATGGTTTGCAGTCGGTTTTTGAGTGCTTCAAACGCGGCGATCATGTCGGCGTGATCGTATGGAGAGAGAAGAAAAGTTTCAGGGGGCATAGCACACTCGTCGGATGGCGCTTGCTCAAAGCGGTTTCAAAACTCAGATGCGGGTGGGGCGGATAGGGGGGGGAAAATCCGGGTCTTTGGAGTACCTCAGAGCCGGCGTCTGTGGGGAAAAAGGGTTTAGAAATCACTTTTTAGTTGGGGCCGGCGCCTTTGCGTTCGCGCTTGGAGTAGATGGCGGCGAGGATCATGGTGGGGATGGCGAGCCAGACGGAGGGAGGGAGGGGGACGGCGACGGAGCCGGGGCCGTTGGGGTTGCCGGGGGAGCCACTGGTGGGGCGGAAGGTGGTGATGTTGGCGTTGCCGTCGGTGAGGGGAGTGGAGCCGTCGTTGACGTTGGAGGCGGTGAAGGCGCTGATGGCGGCGCTTCCGTTGTTGTCGAAATGGGTGGCGTTGGTTTTGACGAGGAAGGTGAAGGATTCGCCGCTCGGGGTGATGCGCGAGGAATCGGAATCGAAGTCGAAGATGATGCCGGCGCCGTCGTTGGTGCGGATGGCGTCGATGGGGGCGGTTTGTCCGCCACTGTCGGTGAGGATGTTGACGTCGGTTGAGAATCCGGTGAAGTCGGCGGCGGTGAAATCTTCGATGCCGAGGATCGCGTTGGCGGGGGTGTTCTGGAAGCGATAGTAAAAGCTCAAGGTGTTGGTGGAAGGATCGCGGACGACTTCGTGGAGGACCTGGCCGGTGTAGAAGGTTTTGCCTTGATCGTCGGTGAGGGAGAAGGGGATGGTCTGGTTTGCTTCGACGGTTCCGCCAAGTCCGGGGGCTTGCTGCAGGGTGGTGCCGAAATTATCGACGATGCCGTCGGGAGGAAGAATCTCGGCGGCGACCCTGCTGGTGAAAAAGAAAGTGGGGAGGACTGCGCCCAAGACCGGATAGAGCTTTAAGTTGGACAGCATGGATTAAGCATCGAACGAGGGGGGTAAAAATGATGAAACTTCCGATGTGTACATCCGAATTCCACAAGATCGGACGTTGGTTGGGCCGATAAATGCAAGAGGTTTTGGTTGGGTGCGTCGGCACCGCGAGCAAGCTCGCGGGCTACACGAGGAGAGAAGTGCGCGTTTGAGAGGTTGGATATGATTCAGGAACTTTTGCCGCTGCTGGGGAATACGCCGGGGAATCTGGCGCTTTTTACGGAGATTGCGGGGACGCTGTCGCTGATTGGGCTGGGGTTGTGGCTGGCGGGGGCGCGGTTTAGCCGGCAAATTATTGCATTGAGCGGGGTGGCGGCAGGGGCGATGGTGGGGAAATTTCTGCCGGATTTTTATCCAGTGAATCTGAGCGCGCCGGTTTTGGCGATTGTCGGTGCATTAGTTTTTGGGCTTATCGGGTTCGTCACGCATCGATTGTGGATTGGGGTTTTGCTGGGGAGTGTGCTGGCTTGGTGGGCATCATTGGGGACGTGGATCGTGATGCACGGGCAGCAATCATGGAGTCAGCCGGTTTGGGATGCCGATATGTCAGTTAGTCGCTTTGGCAGCCAGTTATGGAGCGTGCTGCCGACGGACGTGACGCGGATTTTGCCGTGGGCGGCGGGGAGCGCGATGTTGACGGGGGTTGCGATGGCGATTGTTTGGCCTCGCGTGGCGACGGTGCTGAATTGGAGTTTGGCGGGGATGTCGCTGATTTTGTGTGCGGGGTTGGCGCTGGTGAGTTATCAGCGGCCACAGTGGATCGGGATGTTGCCGGCGCAGAATTGGTCGCAGTTGACGGCGTTTGCGGGGTTGGTTTTGTTCGGGGCGCTGGTGCAGTGGAAATTGTCGCCGCGTGGGGCGGTGAAGAAGACGGCGAAGCCGGCGGCAGCAGCGGAGTGAGTTGGGAGTGAGGGTTTTGAGAGTTGGAAGACTTTGGAGAAAGAATCCGGGTCTTCGGAGTACCTCAGACCTGGCGTCTGAGGGTGAACGGAAATATGGGACTGTGAACGGGTTTTGTTTGGGATGATCTAACGAAGAGAAGATCGTGACACACCATCACGCAACCACGCAGCCGCTTGACGCACCGGTTCATCTGAGTGTTTCGCTGCCGAGCCATTGGCCGGCGCAGACGGATTTGCTGACGTGGTGCCAGACGATGACGCCGGGGACGGCGGCGATTCTGCTGGTGATGGGCGTCGTGTTTCTGATGTTCGGGTGGTACATGTACAAGTGGCTGGTGACGCTGAATGCGGCGTTGTTCGGCGCTTATATCGGGGCGTACCTGGGGTCGCATACGAATGACGCGATTGCGGGGGCGTTGATTGGTGGATTTACGGCGGCGGCGGCATCGTGGCCGCTGATGAAATGGGCGGTGGCGGTGATGGGCGGATTGTTTGGGGCGGCGCTGGGGGCGAGCGTTTGGCGGAGCTTCAATCTCGATCCGCAATTTGCATGGGCGGGCGGATTGAGCGGGCTGATTTTTCTGGGGATGCTGAATTTTATCCTCTTCCGCGGCAGCGTGATCATGTACACGAGTTTGCAGGGGGCGGTGATGCTGATCTTTGGGACGCTGGGGTTGATCTACAAATATCAATCGATCGCTCCGTCGATCACGGACAACATGACGAGCCGGGCGTTTATTTTGCCGGCGGCGATTTTTGTGCCGGCGATGTTTGGGCTGATTTATCAGCAGATGAATTATCCGGCAGTTGAGGCGAAGAAGAAGTAGCGATCATTTCTGTGGCTCATTCAGCACATCGCTCATGAAACCATGAGTCTTCCTCCCACCATCCCACCTCCGTTACCAACAGAACCCAAAAAACAGGGTGGATTTTTCGTTCAGGCTGCGCGAGCGAGTTGGCGGGCGCCTATTGTCGCGCTGGTGCTGGGCATTTGCACGTTGTCGTTGCGAGAACAAGATCGATCGGCTGCGATGATTATCGGGTGGACGAATCTGGGGATCATCGCGCTTGGCACGCTGCTATCGCTGGTGGGAATCTATGGTGCGTTTGCGAAAAAGATTCGCAGCATTGCGGTGCCGGCGATTGTGGGGCTGGTGGTGAATGGGATTCTGATCGCATCCTTCCTTTCGATCCTGTTGATCGCGAGAGAATTTTCGCAGAAGAGGGCGGCGATTTCATCGAAGACGCGAGAACAACAAGCGGCGGATGCGGAGCAGGAGGGAGTGGATGTAGTCGAAAAATATGCCGGATGGCTTGGTGCGACGCGCTTGCCGGGGGCGGTGGTTACGGTTACGCAATGGAACGATGATGCACCGGGCACGCGGGAGATGAAATCTTATTTCAGCAATCGCATGTCACTGATGCAGATTGCGATCGACAATTCGGGCAACAGCGAACGCCTGATCGTCAATCCGGATTCGCTGGTGCTGCATTTCAATGATGGAACAACCGTCAAGGCGATCGGGGTGAACTCGATTCTTTCCAGCGCCAAGGAAGATCGGGATAAGTGGATGGCGCAAGCGGCGCGGGCGAGAATCAGCGAGCCCCACACGAAGCAGCCAAACTGCTCGGCGTTTGTGCCGGAAGGAACGGATTTCACTCACGTCAGCCAAATCAGCGTGGAGGTTAATGGCGAGGATGTGGTGGTCCCCGGTCGTTTTTATTCGGCGGAAGAAAAAAAGACTTTGGTGGAACGAGCGAAACACAATGCCCCGGCTGGCAGCGATCCGCAAGGTGCCAAGCCTGATGGATTTCATCTCTAGCCGTTCAGAAGCTTCGGAAAAATCGAACATCGACGGGCGAAATGATTCAGGCGATATTTACAGTTCTGATCTGGCTGCAATTTTTGGCGGTTGTGTCGCATGATTGGTTGAATATTCCAGGCTGGACGCATGGGCGGCAGGTGCAGGCGGTGTTGGGGCGAAACAAGATGCTGATCGGGACGGTGATCAACGCCATCTTTCCGGGGTTGGCGGCTTTTTATGCTGTGCGCTATTGGCATCGATCCGTGCCTGCATTGGTGTTGATCTATTGGATTATCTACTGTGCTGTGACGGTGTTTAGCGCGATTATGGCGTGGTGGGTTCCTTATTTTCGGGGGACGGACGAGAAGACGAAAGAGATGTATTCAAAGATGTATGCGGGCACGCGGCAGGTTCTTCGGCCGCATGGGGATAATCCGCGGCCTAATCTGTTGCATCTTTATTTTCATGGGTTGTTTCTCATCAATCTGGCGTTGACAGTGGTTCTGTGGTTCAGAATCTCGTGAAAAGCAACGAAAATGTGGATTTGAATGGTTCTGAAATCCTAAATATGATTACTCGTATCATTTTGAATGACGCCCATGAAAACCAAAATGAAGTTAACCGCAAAGCAAAAATGGACGGTAGCAGGAATCGCATTGCCGTGCGTTCTCTGTATTGGGATAGCGATGTACAAAAACTGGCCAATGAGCAAGTCTGAATTGGCTGGAACCTATGCATGTAATTACCCTTACGGCGTAGAAACCTTAACTATTAATTCGACTGGAACATATAACCAAAAATTTAGAGGCGCCAATGGTGCGGAGATTACGAATGAAGGTACTTGGAGTATCGACACTTTCAATTATTTAGAGCTTTATCATCCTGTTTGCGTTGACGATCTCGGCGGGAGATTAAGTTCGGATCTAAAGCCCCTTGATGGGATTTGGGAATTGTCAATGCATCGGTCTTTATCGGGAAGCATTGTCATTGATGAAAGTGGTGTTCTACCACTTAAATATTTACGAATTAAATAAGAATAGAAGATCGATTGTTGCGTCAATTTTACACGTTGATGCGTCTGTAGTCGATGGGCTGGGCTTGGCGCTGGGGAGCGCTTAAACTCTTGGCGTGAACGACACCGCGACTGCCGACGAATTGTTAGATAAATCGACTTCATCGATTCGATCGGATTTGCTGCCGATTGGGTTGGCCGTCGCGATCTTTTCTGCCGCGTCGGTTTGGATGGCGGTTCATTCGGATGGGTTTCTGGAGGCGGATAGTGTTACGCATTATCTGTATGCGAGATTTGCGATTGTTGAGACGCATTATCTGGTGAACATCTGGGGCAGGCCGTTTGTGACGGCGCTTTATGCGATTCCGGCGTTTGTGTATGGGCGGATGGGGGTGCGGATTACGAGTTTGGTGCTGGCGTTGATTTGCGGGTTTGTCGCATACGCGCTGGCGAGGGGGCAGAAGCATCGGTTGGCGGCGCTGGCGCTGATTTTTACGTTGGCGCAGCCGCTGGTTTTTCTTCATTCGTTTAGTGAGCTGACGGAGCTGCCGTTTGCGGCGTTGCTGGGGGTGGCGTTTCTTGCATATCAACGCCGGCAGTTTCTGGTGATGACGATTTTGATTGCGTTGTCGCCGACGGCGAGGCCGGAGGGGTTTGGGTTTATTTTGCTGGCGGCGGTGGCGCTGATCGTGCATCGACGGTGGTGGTGGATTCCGTTGCTCGCGGTGCCGCTGCTGGCGTGGGATTATTTGGGGTGGCATCGATATGGATCGCCGGTTTACCAGACGAGTCTTCCGCAGAATCTTCAGTGGCTGCTTTGGTTGAAGCATGAATGGCCTTATGCGCAGCAAAGTTTGTATGAGAGGGGGTCGATTTTTCATTATGTGATGCTGTTGCCGGCGATTGTGTCGCCGTTTTTGTTTCCGGCGATGTGCGTGGGGGGGTGGGAGAGTTTGTCGAAGGGGAGGAGATTGATACGCGAAGCCGCAAGCGGCATTCATCGGGCGGGGTGTGAGGTTTTGATTGCGGTGATTCCGATTCTGATTCTGGTGGGGCATTCGGTTCTTTATGCGACGGGGAAAATGGCGTCGAGCGGGGAGATGCGATACATGCTGATCGTCGCGCCGTTTTGGGGATTGCTGTCGGCGAAGGGGTGGGTTTGGATTTTTGAGGAGATGAACTGGCGGGGGACGATGCGGTGGGCGGCGGTGGCGGCGATGGCGCCGGCGCTGCTGAATAATCATCGATATCTCGGGCCGATTCGGTTGGGGTATGAGGTGTTGCCGATTCATTTGAATGAGGACATGGTGATTGCGCGGCGGGTGGCGAGGTGGTATCAGAACTGGCCTTACCGGGATGAGTATCCGCATCTGCTGGCGGCGCATCCGGGGGTTTATTATTTCATGAATATCAGCCCGACGCAGCGGCTGGCGTCGCGGGAGTGGACGAAGGAGACGGTGGCGGCGACGCCGCATGGGACAATTTTGATCTGGGATCCGATTTACGGGGTTTATAATTCAGATGCGAAACGATCGGTGCCGCTGGAGTCGATTGAGGATGCGGGGTGGTCGCTGGATGAGCCGACGAGTGATTTGATCAACAATGAGGATACGCCGCCGGGGGAGTGCTGGAGTGTTTGGCTTAGCCCGCAGAGTCAGTCGGGGGAGGCGCCGCCTGAGTGATATTTTTGCGCCGCGTGCCACTGAAGTGGCAAGCCCGGGGGTGGGATTACGCGCGGTTGGTGGGAGTGCACCTTCGGTGCGACCGCTTCACGGGAATCAAATAGAATTTGCCTGAGTGATGAATTGGTTGGTGGCGCGGTGGGCGTCGGCGTCGTTCATTTGTTTGGGGGGATGCTTCATGCACCATGCGGAGGCGGAATCGATGGGGCCGGCGATTTTGGCATTAAGGGCGAGCTTGCAGCAGCGGATTGCATCGAGGACGACGGCGGCGCTGTTGGGGGAATCCTCGACGCTTAAGCGCAGTTCGATGTTCATGGGCACGCCGCCAAAACCGGTGCCTTCCAAGCGTAGGAAGCAGACTTTGTTGTCTTTGAGGAAGGGGACGTAGTCGCTGGGGCCGATGTGGATTTGGTCATCGGGCAGGGGGATGCCGAGCTGGCTTTGGACGGCTTCGGTTTTGCTTAATTTTTTCTGTCGAAGGCGGGAGCGATTGAGCATGTTGAGGAAGTCGGAGTTGCCGCCGGTGTTGAGCTGGTAGGTGGAATCGATTCGCACGCCGCGCTCTTCGAGCAATCTTGCGAGGGTGCGGTGGGTGATGGTTGCGCCGACCTGTGCTTTGATGTCATCGCCGATGCAGGGGAGGCCGCGGGAGGCGAAGCGGGTGGCCCAGTCGGGGTCGGAGACGATGAAGACGGGGATGCAGTTGACGAGGGCGACTTTGGCGTCGAGGCAGGCCTGGGCGTAATGCTCGGTAGCTTTTTGCGAGCCGACGGGGAGATAGTTGACGAGGATTTCGGCGCCGCTGTCGCGAAGGATTTTGGTGATGTCGGCGGGCGGAGCTTTGGCGGGATCGAAGCGCTGCTCGATGGGATACTCGGCCATGTGATCGCCGATGCTGTCGAGGATCGGGCCCATGGCGACGCGCACTTTGGGGTTTGCTTCGGGGCGATGGAATATTTTGGTGTTGTTGGGGAGTGCGAAGATTGCTTCTTCGACGGGCTTGCCGATTTTGCGAGTGTCGATGTCGAAGGCGGCGACGACTTCGATGTCGCCGGCGCGGTAGGGGCCGATTTGCGGGGTCATCAGGCCGACGGTGTTGTCGGGGTGGGCGCGATAATAGGCGATCCCCTGCACCAGCGAGCTGGCGCAATTTCCCACTCCGGCGATGGCGAGGCGAATCGGTTTCATTGAACTATAACTACCTCTATCGGCATAAAGACGGTCTCAAATGGGCGAGCATTTCAGTGTTTCCCTTTGCCCCTTTAATTGGGCTGGAAACGATGGAAATCAGGTTAAATCCAGCCTGCTGGATGTCTGCTTTAACAGACTCCAGGACGGCGGGGATATTCCCTTGCGGGAGGATTCCTTTGCGAAGTTGCGGGGGTGCGGCCTCGTAATGCGGCTTGATGAGGGAGACGATTTGGCCATCAGAGAGGAGGATTTTTGCGGCGGCGGGGAGGATGTTGCGCTGCTTGGTCCAGGCGACATCGATGGTGACGAGATTGATTTTTTCGGGGAGTTCCAGGTGCATGGCGTTGGTGCGTTCCATGACGACGACGCGGGGATCATTTCGGAGTTTCCAGTCGAGTACGCCGTAACCGGTATCCACTGCATAGACTTTACGCGCGCCGCGTTGAAGGAGGCAATCGGTAAAACCGCCGGTGTTGCAGCCGAGGTCGGCGCAGGTGAGGTTGGTCACATCGATTTGAAAATGGGAAAGCGCGTGGTCGAGTTTTTGGCCGGCGCGGGAGACGAAGGGCATGGGGGAAGCATAAGAGGGGTGGGGGGTGGCGTCGATGGAGGGAGGAGGGTTCAGGGTTTAGGGTTCGGGGTTCAGGATTCAGAGGAGGTTTTCTTCCGTTTATAGTTGATAGTGAACAAAGTTTGATCCTGAGTAGAAT
>DATAPK010000183.1:0-5020 GCA_036265245.1 Tepidisphaeraceae bacterium
CGCGCGCGGCGTGATCAGCCAATCCGCAATCTTCGCGTTCATCCACGTCGTCCCCACACCCGCCTGCCGCGTCCAAAGCAAACCATCCGCATCGCAAGTGATGCCCAGCCCCGTCCCCATGCGATATCGACGAAGCAATCGCACCAGCGGCTCTAAAAATTGCTCCGAAACCGTCGCTTCATCGTTGGTGTATTTGAGATACGCATGAATCGCATTCGCCAGCCACAGCGAAGCATCCGCCGAATAAAACGCCGGCGAGCCGCTGTCCTCAGGAAACTCCGACGGCGTCAGCCCGTGATGAACCTGCCCGATAAACGACGCCAGCATCGCCTTCGCTTCCGCGAATCGACGCGGCACCAAAAACAATCCCGTGAACGAGATCATCGCATCGCGCCCAAAGATGCTCTGCCACGGAAACCCGCTCATCACCGTCGACGTGCCATCCGCACAGCGCGCCGTGAATTGATCCGCCGCCGATAAAAGCGTTTGCAGCGTCGAATCGTTCTGTCGAATCGATTCCGCCGTCCCTCGCGAATCCACAATGCTGTCCGCACGCGCAATTGTCTGCTGAAAATTGATCGTATCGGTCGAGCAGACAAAATGAACCGCATGCCCCGGCTCCAGCTTCCACCGGATCGGCCCCGGCATCCACACATCCTCCAGCGCGCTATATCCCCGTTCCGATTCCCGCCGATAGATCGTCGCCAGATACCAGTTCGGCAACGAATCGAACGAACCATCATGCGCCAGAAAAATCTCAGGCGTGCGCGACGTCGCCCCAATGTGAATCGTCCGCGGCGTGCGCACTTGCGCGCTCAGCCGCCCGCTCGACTGATACATCATCTCGTGCATGCCGCGCAGCGCAAACAACGGCCGAAGCTCAAGCTCCACCGTTCGATCGCCCGCCAGCAGCGTATAACTAATGACAATCGTATTTTCCCCAGGAATCAATCGAAGACTCTTTTCGATCGTCCACCCGTCTCCCTGATACGCCCAGCGCGGAAAGGGCGTCGGGCTGAACGCTTTCAAAAACGATCGCCCATTCGGATGAATCGCCCCCGGATATTCCGCGCACGAAAGCGGATCGATCCGCCCGCTCACGCGAACGAATTCCTCCACGCGCGACAGAATCACCATTCGCCTCACCGGCGGCGACATCGCCGCCACCAGCAAGCCGTGATATTTACGTGTATTCAAACCCAGAACGGATTGACTCGCATAGCCGCCGAGATGATTGACCGCCAGCCACTCCCGATCCATCAGGTCGTGGAGGCTCATCGCGGATAGGTTGATGCCACTCATGCCCATCCTCCGTGTGAAATCCCATTATACAGATGATAACGTGACAAGGTGAGGGGGTGACAAGGTGAAAAATCAAAGGCACCATCCATCGATCCTTCACCTTGTCACCCCCTCACCTTGTCATCTTTCCACCTTGTCATCTTAATACTGCGGTCCCCCAGGATTCACATCCTTATTCCAAAGCAGAATCCCGCCCGCCATGCTCTTAATATTCTTAAACCCCTGCTGCCTGAGAAGCTGCGTAAATTGCATCGATCGTCCGCCGCTCTTGCAGTGCACGACGATCTTCTCGTTCTCCTGCCCCTTCAGCTCACCAAGCCGCCGCCCGATCTCCTGCAACGGAATCAGCTTCGCCCCATCAATGTGCGTAATCTGATGTTCATTCGGCAGCCGGCAATCGATGAACACAAACTTCTCCCCCGAATCCAACATCGATTTCACCTCGCGCGGCGTCACTTCCCAATCCGGCTTAAGCGGATATCCCTTCGGCAACCCTTTTTCATCAAGACCATTGTTTACTGCCTGCGTCATCGGAGTTCCTTTCGCACGAGCCGCTTCCTGCTTGGTCTCTTCCAGAGATTTCGGATCGAGAATCGGCACGCCGCAAAACTGTTCATAGTCGATCGGCGCCGTGATCGTCGGATGATCCCCGCAAACCGGGCAGTTCGGATCATGTCGAATCTTGAACGTCCGAAATTCCATATCCAGCGACGACCACGTAATCAGCCGGCCAATGGCAGGGCGGCCAACTCCCAAAATCAGCTTCGTCACTTCCGTCGCCTGCAGCGAGCCAATCGTCCCGCAGATCACCCCCAGCACGCCGCCTTCCGCGCAACTCGGCACGCTTCCCGGATCAGGCGGCTCGGGATAAAGGCACCGATAGCACGGGCCCTTCGCCCCCGTATCCGGATTCTTCAAATGCGGCGCGAAGACCGTCACCATTCCCTCAAATCGAAAGATCGATCCATACACATTCGGCTTGTTTTGCAGCACGCACGCATCATTCACGCAATATCGCGTCGGAAAATTATCCGTCCCATCCACGATCACGTCATAATCCTTGATTAGGTCCATGACGTTCGAGCTGTTCACGATTGTTTTATGAGCGATGAGCTTCAGATCGGGATTCAGATCCTTCAACCGCTTGGCAGCCGCCTCCACTTTGGGCTCCCCGACAACGCTGCTGCCAAACAGAATCTGCCGCTGCAGATTGCTCGGGCTCACCACATCCACATCGGCCAGCCCAATCGTCCCCACACCCGCCGCCGCCAGATACAAGCTGATCGGGCACCCCAATCCGCCCGCCCCAATGCAAAGCACCTTGGCGTTCAAAAGTTTCTGCTGCCCTTCAACCCCCACCTCCGGCAAAAGCAGGTGGCGTTTGTAGCGATTGATCTGTTCGGACGATAGCTGACTCATCTTTTTATCCTCGGCAAACGGGAGAGGAACGATAGGCTCGGCAGATTTTACCGTCAAGGTTAAGGCCTGCGGACATTGAGATTTAGCTGTATTTCACGCCGCCACTTACGGTACGATGAGCATCCGAATGGCTGAGCTGGTCGCCCTCTGGATCGTCTGCAAGAACATCGGCTCCATCGCCCGCGCTCGCGGTGTGAGAGCGCAACCCTTCCAGATACGAGCGGTCATCTTGTGGTTCGTATTTGAAATCGCAGCCATACTGATCGCGGCATGCCTCGGCTTCCAGGGAATCCTAATCTATCTGGCCGGCTTCGGTGCCGCACTCTTCAGCCTCCGCTTCTCCTTCGCCGCCGTTCGCTCTGCCCAATCATGGGCTCAGTGATCGGCGCAGCGCCTCAATCATGCAATATCCTCGACCTCAAAAATATTTTTGCCTGAAATATCAGTGCAAAATTGACAATCGATCGCCAAATGTTGCGCGCAACCGACACTTTTCGCGCAGCGCCTCCGTGACCAATAGAGACCCTTTTACGGGAAGGCTCGCGTTCTTTGACATCCAAATAGCCCCAGCAGCAACCCATTCCCCAAAATTCCCCAGGATTCCCCATCACCAGCGTTCGTCTCAACGCAAACCCCGGCCGGGCCTGCAGAAACGTGATCCCAATCAATGACGATGGGGAATTCTGATAAACCAGCAATCGCATGTGGCCGCTTCTGTAGCTGCGATGCCTGCGTCGCCTCTGTTCATGATTGAAGATCAAAGGCGACGCCCGCGTCGCAGCTACAGGTTCGGATTCAGTACAATGAACATGCGATTGCCCTGCCTGATAAACCCAGCGAAGTGCAATCCCACACTGGAAGAGAAGGTTCCGAGAGTTATACTCGCAGGTCTAGTCCGTTTTCGGAGGAGTTTGCATGTCAGAGTCACAGTCCGGTATTGAGTCGTCTTTAAATGAAACCCGTCTGTTCCCGCCGCCGCCGGCCTTCTCAGCCAAAGCGCACATCAAAAGCCGCGCGGAATATGATCGCATGTACCGCGAATCGATTGATAACCCCGAAAAATTCTGGGGCGACATCGCCAACCAGCTTCACTGGTTCAAGAAATGGGACAAGGTGCTGGATTGGAACGTCCCCAACGCCAAATGGTTTGTCGGCGGAAAGACGAACCTCAGCTACAACTGCCTCGATCGCCAAATCGACGCCGGCAGAGGCGACAAAACCGCCATCCTCTGGGAAGGCGAGCCCGCTTCAGCGGGCGGGTCCTCAACAGGTGAAATCAAAAAAATCACCTACAACCAACTCCGAGACGAAGTCTGCCGCTTCGCCAACGGCCTGAAAAAACTCGGCGTCAAACGCGGCGACCGCGTCACCATCTACATGCCCATGGTCCCCGAAGCCGCCGTCGCCATGCTCGCCTGCGCCCGCCTCGGCGCCGCCCACTCCGTCATCTTCGGCGGCTTCTCCTCCCAGGCCATCGCCGACCGCGTCGAAGACGCCAAGAGCAACCTCATCATCACCGCCGACGGCGGCTTCCGCCGCGGCGCGGTCGTCCCTCTCAAAAACAATGTCGATGAAGCCCTCAAGAAAACCAGTCTGGTGAAAAACGTCGTCGTGCTCAAACGCGCCGGCAATCAAATCGGTTGGATCGAAGGCCGCGATGTCTGGTGGAGCGATCTCGTAAAAGACCAATCCACCGATTGCCCCGCCGAGCAAATGGATTCCGAAGACCTGCTTTACGTCCTCTACACCAGCGGCTCAACCGGCAAGCCCAAGGGCATCCAGCACACCACCGGCGGCTACATGGTCGGCACCTATCTCACCACCAAATACGTCTTCGACTTGCAGGAGAACGACATCTACTGGTGCACCGCCGACGTCGGCTGGGTCACCGGCCACAGCTACATCGTCTACGGCCCGCTCAACAACGGCGCCACCGCACTAATGTACGAAGGCGCCCCGAACTTCCCCGACTTCTCACGCTTCTGGGCGATGATCGCGCGGCACAAAGTAACTGTTTTTTACACCGCGCCGACCGCCATCCGCGCCTTCATGCGCGCTGGCAGAGAATTCGTCGATAAGCACGATCTTTCCAGCCTGCGATTGCTCGGCTCCGTCGGCGAGCCCATCAATCCCGAAGCCTGGATGTGGTACCGGCTCCACATCGGCCGGGAACGCTGCCCCATCGTCGACACCTGGTGGCAGACGGAGACGGGCGGGATCCTGATCACTCCCCTGCCCGGCGTCACGGCCACCAAACCCGGTGCGGCCATGACGCCGTTCCCCGGCATCGCCGTCGACA
>DATAPK010000184.1:0-5005 GCA_036265245.1 Tepidisphaeraceae bacterium
ACCTCCGGGCGCACCCGCACGATGGTCGCCTACGCAACGCCGGTGGTGGGGAGCAATGTGGTTGGATATCAGATCACGCCTGAAACGGTCCGCAGCGGTGTTGTCTTGCAGGTCACGCCGCATCTCGAAGCCGAAAGCCAGGAATCTCACGTCACGCTTGATTTACAAAGCAACGTCACCGAGGTCGGCGATAACGCAGGCAAGATTGGATTGCCTGATTCGTTTCATTCCGACCCCACCACGCAGCAATCGACACCCTCCATCGACCGCATCAACGAAATCAACCAGGAACTACACACCACCGTTCGCCTGCCGTTGCAAAAGAAAGTCCTGATCGGCGGCATGACGCTGGAGCCGGCGTCGAAGGAAGACCCGACCAGCCAGCTTTATCTGGTCATCGAAGCCGATGCAGTGAAGTAAATCGCCGCCTCCTAATGTGTCGCGATTGACGGGTCGATAAAAAACAAATGGACGCGAACTCCGAGCGGGTGACCTTGTCGTATGCCTCCCCAGCACTCGCGCGTGAGCAGAAACGACAATCCTTTGCGGGCATTGTATCGTGCGTGGTTTTCTTGCTATTGATTCTTTGCGAGATAGGAGGCTGGATTGCGCTTCAAGTTGACCCCGACGTCAAAAAGAATTTGCAATGGGCTGGACTCGGAGAAATTATGTTTATGGCCTTTGCGCCGCTGCTGGCGTGCCCCTTTGGACTTCTGTGTGCCCTCGTAGGGCTTCGTTCCCAGTTTGCCAGGCGTGAAATGGCCCTGATCGGATTCATCCTCAATGCGATGGGTCTGATGCTGTGGTTTGTATGGCGACAATCAAATCATTGATGCAGCGTCAGCTCTAAGCATAGACAGGCTTATTCGATGATCCATTTTATATCGTAGCCACGAACGCGAGTTCGTGGAGGTTTGGGTCCACGAACTCGCGTTCGTGGCTACAATAAAGCTCAACGCTCATTTCGATTGTCTGATTTGCCTTACCCCTGCGGCAGCGTGCCCGTCTCACTTGACGGCAAATCCTTCAGGCTGTTCAACCCAAACAATTCAAGAAATCGCTTGGTTGTTCCATACAGAATCGGCCTGCCCGGCACTTCGGCCCGGCCGGCGATTTTGACGAGGTGTTTTTCCATCAAACTGCGAATCGTTTCGCCGCACGCAACGCCGCGAATGGCTTCGATGTCCGCCCGCAGGATCGGCTGTTTGTAGGCGATGATCGCCAGCGTCTCCAGCGCCGCCCGCGTGAGCTTGGCGTCGATCTCTTTCTGATGCAGCTTCTTCAACGCCTCGCCAAATTCCGGCAGCGTGAGCAACTGATACCCGCCGGCCACCTGCTCCACGCGAAAGCTTCGCTCGGTGGATTCATATTGTTTATTTAATTCGGCGATTGCCTTGCGGATTTGCTTGGTCGTTTCCAACTCCAGCAGTTCCGCGAGTTTTCCCGCAGTCAGCGGATGATGCGTGCTGAAGAGCAGGGCTTCGAGCATCGCCAGATTCACCGGCGGAAGCTCGCTTGCCTCGCTTTCGTCCAACTCCTCCTCAATCGCATCCACCGCACCATCCGGCTGCTCGCCGGTGGTTCGATCAGTGGATTGATCCTCCGTCTCGTCTTCCAACGCCATATCATCATCTCGCACAAGTCGCATGACAGAGATTATCGGTCCTTCATGCTCGTTAGACACAATAAAAAAGGGGCGACCTTGCCTCAACGCCGCAAAATCCGGCGCTCGGGACGCCCATTTGCGGAAAGTAATCGACGCATGGGGGAAACTCAACGCTATCCAGCGGCGTCAAGGCGATGTGGAAGGCCAGATTCATTTAATTGCCGACTTTCACCGATTCCGGCGGCCCCAGCTCGCTCGGATGCACGCCGCCGGCGTAGATGACCAACTTGTCGAGCACCACGCCGGGATCGACCATCCAGAATTTCAGCGTGTGCCGGCCCGGCTGGGCGATCGTGTGTTGTGAGGTGCTGACGGCGATGTTTCGCGTCACATTTTGCTGCCAGGGGCCGGCAGCCTCACCGGACGCGCCGCCGGTTGCGGAAAAATCGACGATCTTCGGCGGCTGGTTATCAAACGATACCGCGTATCGAACGCCCAAAAATGAATGCACGGGATGTGTCGGCAGGCAGTACGCCTGCACGGTGACTCCTCCCTTGCTGGTGAGAAAGACATCGTATTCCAACAATGGCGAGCCGCCCGTCGCGACTTTTTCCGGATCGATCGGAGGTGTGGTCACAGGTTGCACGATCATCGCATCACTGTCCCGCCCCAACTGCGACACGCTTTTCCATTGCACGTCGCCGAACGGATCGGATCGCGTGAAATGCTCAGCCTCCATCGAAACGCAGCCGTCGGATTCAACGAACCTGCCTGACGCATCCTTGGGTGGCCGCATCGCGCGAACCTCAACTTCTCGCTTCGCACCAAGTCCTTCGACGATTATCTTTCCCTCTGCGGTGGAATCGGACGGCGCTTTGGTCCAGTCAATGCTGATAGTGACTCGTGACGAAAGCTTCGCTTCGCCTTCCGTTCGTTCCAGCTTGATCCAATTTGAGTCGGATTTTGTTGTGAAGGTGAAGGGTTGATCGGACGTGCTGAACACATCGAAGACGTGATGATTCGTATCGCCCTCGACAAATGTCGGCAGAGAATTGGACGAGATGCCAGGCTCGGTCGTTAGTGAAGTGGTTGGTGGTTGTCCTTCGGCAATGATGCCGAGCGTCGCTTGAGCGGATGGGGCGATGGTTTGCGTCTTTGGCCACTGAATCCCCCACGCTTTGTTGTATCTCGCAAAATCTCCGGTGAAGGTGATTCCTTTCAGTGTCATGATGCCCTTCCAGCGTCCGCCGGCGAGTTCGTTATTGTAATAATCCGTTTCTCGCTCGGTTTGCTTGATCGCTTCGTCGGATGATTTTGCGTAATCGTTCGCGAGAAGCACTCCCTGCTGAGCGTAGAAATGATTCAGGCTCGCGCCGAGAAAGGCTTCATTGATCGCCGTCGCAATGCGCACCGAATAAAGCACCAACTCGTAATACGCGTCTTTTTTGGATGGAGGGATGCGTGATTGGATCTCTTCAGCGCGCTTGCACAAAGTCTGATATGACGCGAGGCGATTCTCTGCTTCCGAATAATACGACAGACTGAAGCTCTCCGCATCCATGAGTTCGGGTTTACGCTGGAAACCGAGCTGATAATATTTATTCAGCAGATCGGCGATGTCATTGGCGAGATCTTTTCCAAACTCTCTCGCCGCCCACTCCTTCAGAAACTCGATTTGCGGGTCGTGATCATAACGATTCACGTTCCACGCCAACTTCGTCCAGAATTCCATCGCCTTTTCATTGGATTTGATGTCGCCGACATTCAAAACCCAGATTCGATCCGCGCCGTATGCGTAGGCCATCTTCATTTGAGCGGAGATCAACGTCGGCGTGGTCGAGTCGATCCAGAGATAAGATTTGGGCCTGCCGAAATAGCTACTGTGGTAATAAACTCCCGCGTGGCCGGAACGTTTCTGCTCATCGGGCGTGCTGAATTGGCGGATGTATCCGTAATTGTCATCGCACCAGACGAGGGTGATGTCATCCGGCAGCTTGAGCCCGTGCTGATATTGATCCAGCGCCTCTTTGTAAGGCATGAACGCCTGCGGCACCTTTTCGACTTTCGGATTCACATATTTTGCAAGCAGCGCGCGCTGATCGGTGATCGCCTGCTCCAGCAATTTGACTTTATCGTCGACCGTCTTCGGCCCGCGCATCGCGCCGTCCGAAATCCCTCGCAGGCCAACCGTCCAAACCGCATCGTAAGGCCCGCGCTTTTTTGCCCAATCTTCCCAGAATTGATGGATGACATCGCGATTCGTGTCGTATCGAAAATCGCCGACGTGCAGGTTAAGCCAATCGATATTGTTACGGTTCATCGGCTCGGCGTGGCTGGCGCCCATCACGATCGCCCACTGGTCCGCCAGTTTGATGTTCTCATCGACCTTGCCAAACTCCATCGACGCCGCGTGCATTGCAGGCCAGAGGTAATTCGCCTTTAAGCGCAGCATCAATTCAAATACTTTTTCATAAGTCTTCGGTCCGATGTTCCCGAACTTTGGATCAAACGTTTTCGACGCCCACGGATTCAGCCCCCAATCTTCATCGTTGATAAAAATCCCGCGATACTTCACCGACGGCGGGCCGACGACATAGACGCCGGCTTTGATAGCCAGCGAATCCCGTTTTTGCGGCGTCGAATCCGCCCACCAATACCACGGCGAAACGCCGATTTGCTCGGAGAGTTCAAAGACCCCGTACGCAGTCCCACGCCGATCGCTGCCCACGATCACTAGCGCGTGATCCACATTCGGCAACGGCTTTTCGATCGTCGCGAGCATGAACGATTCCCATTGCCCGCGCACGCGTGACACGTCGAGCTTGCCCGTATCGATCAACTTATCGATGGCCGCGCAGTGGCCGATCGTGCCAACGATGATTGCCGTTTTACTTAGAGAAGTTTCGTCCTGCTTCACGGCCGGCTTGCGGCCGGTGACTCGTTCGACATCTTCTGACAACAATTTTGTTGCGATGTGAACGACTGATGCATCGGCTTGGTCGGTGTAAATGTCCGCGACAGCGTCACTATCAACCATGTGAACATCATTCGCGGCGGGTGTGTTCGCGAGCATTGGCGGGGCGTCGGCGGCATGCGCAAAGAGAACAAAAAAAAGCGTGGTCGCGAGCGAAATGAGTATTCGAAAAAGAATCGGCTTCATCGTTTCCCGCATTCTTTGAAGTGTGGCTCAAGCGGACCGGCGGATCAAGTTTTGATATGGTTGTCGAAGTTTATAAAAGCAAAAACGCCCGGGTGGGCCGGGCGTTTTTGGTCAGTACCCCCAAGGGGAGTCGAACCCCTGTATGCAGACTGAGAATCTGCTGTCCTAGGCCACTAGACGATGGGGGCGTTGCGGGCGATGCGCGGGGATCGCCTAGGAGCAGGCGATCATACGAGAGG
>DATAPK010000185.1:0-7481 GCA_036265245.1 Tepidisphaeraceae bacterium
GCGATGACAAAGGGATCGTCGGAGTTTCCGAGCGATACGGCTCAGCGCTGATTTGCGGCAATCGAGTCGGCAACCGCTGGGAGATGCAGGCGAAGTTGGAAATACTTCCCCCCGACGCAGGCAAACCAATCCCCGAGCACAGCGATGCCGGGCTCTTTTTCTCCTGGATCAGCGGCTCAGAGTGTTACGGCGCCTTGCCCGATCCCGCCGCGGGGCAAGCCACGCTCCTCCAAGCCCCCGCCCGCCCCTTGCTCGCCCCAATCAAGCTGGACGCCCAGCCCACGATCAAGGTGAAGATGTGGGATGGGACCATCAACGTCGGGTTCGATTCACAGGATTTTTTGAAAAACCACCAAACCGCCGACTGGGCCACCTCACCCAATTGCTACATCGGCATCGGCGGAACCCTGTATCATCCCGGCACGCGA
Organism: Tepidisphaeraceae bacterium; assembly: GCA_036265245.1. Classification (GTDB taxonomy): domain Bacteria; phylum Planctomycetota; class Phycisphaerae; order Tepidisphaerales; family Tepidisphaeraceae; genus DATAPK01. The sequence continues at coordinate 429 of DATAPK010000185.1, forward strand.
TTTCGCATTACGGAGTTCAAGATTCACAAATTGTCCGACGAGCCGGCCCATTCGAATTGAGAATCCTCTGCTTTGTCGAAAAGCGCAGCGCGCCAAAAGTAGAAAACCCCCATTCCAAAAAAAATTCCCCTCGTTTTTAGACTTCCAGATCGGTTTTCCCAAAAGATGTTGCGCAAAACTGCGCTTTTTGCGCAACGCCTCCGTGAATGCTAGAGCGGTTGCTCCGCGCTCAATGCAGTTTGGGCGCGCTCTTTGAAAATTTGGGGCACGAATCGTCTCGTGCACGATGGTGCACGAATCTGCACGATTCTCAAAAATCATCTCAACAAGGCCAAAGACCATGTAAAATGGATATGATTAAAAACTCGCGCAATCGGGCTCCGGCCTTGCCACTTTCAGTGGCAAGTCATGCGCGAGATTCACATATAATCCCGATAAAACCGCGCCACTCCCCCCTCTTTTCCTGTTTGATTCCGTCAAATTGACACGGGTTTCGGTGGCTATATACTTCCCCCCTCTTTACCGGGGAATGGATGGGTCGTTTGTGATTTCGACGCATCGTTTTAGACGCGTCGGCGACTATTCCTCGCACCTTTGGAGATCGCTATGCCGAAATTGAAAACCCGTAATCGCATGTCCGTCAAAGCTTCCACCAAGAATACCAATGGCCGCGCGCCAAAACGCACCAAGATGGTTTACTACTTCGGTGGTGGAAAGGCCGACGGCGACGGCACGATGAAGCCCCTCCTCGGCGGCAAGGGTGCCAACCTCGCTGAGATGACCCGCATCGGATTGCCCGTGCCTCCCGGGTTCACAATCACCACGGAAGTTTGCACCGCCTATTACGCATCGGGCAAAAAACTCCCGCCGGGATTGATCGAAGAGGTTCAGCAGAACATCGCCAAGCTCGAGCGCGAGCTCGGCAAGAAGTTCGGCGACCCCAAAAATCCCCTCCTCGTCGCGGTGCGATCCGGCGCTCGCGATTCGATGCCCGGCATGATGGACACCATCCTGAACCTGGGATTGAACGACACCGCCGTCGTCGCGCTGGCCAACGCCACGCAGAATGGGCGATTCGCTTGGGATTGTTATCGTCGATTCGTCCAGATGTATGGCGACGTAGTCATGGGCGTGCAGAAACGCCACGAGAACGAGCATGAGCCGTTCGATCAAGTGATGGATCATCTCAAGGAAGAAGTCGGCGTCAGCGAAGACACCGAACTCAATGAAGCAAATCTTCAGGAACTGGTGAAGCGATTCAAAGCCTTGATCAAGGAACGCACCGGCAAAGAATTCCCCACGCAGGCGATCGAGCAGTTGAAGGGCGCGGTTGGTGCGGTCTTCAGTAGCTGGATGAACGAACGCGCGATTATCTATCGCGCCAAGTACAAGATTCCCGCCGAATGGGGAACCGCCGTCAACGTGCAGAGCATGGTCTTCGGCAACATGGGCGACGACTGTGCAACCGGTGTGGCATTCACGCGCGACCCCGCAACCGGCGAGAACGTTTTCTATGGCGAATATCTCGTGAACGCCCAAGGCGAAGACGTGGTGGCCGGCGTCCGCACCCCGCTAAAGGTTCAGGAGATGGCCAATGATCCCATCATCGGGCCGGCGTATAAGGCACTCGAAAAAGTCCGCAAAACGCTGGAGAAAAACTTCGGCGACGTGCAGGATTTCGAGTTCACGATCGAAAAGAAAAAGCTGTTCATGCTGCAAACCCGCAACGGCAAGCGAACCGCGGTTGCCTATGTGAAGATCGCGCATGACATGGTGAAAGAACGCCTGATGACGCCCGAACACGCGATCCGCAGCGCCGACGCCGAGGCGATCGATCAGCTCTTGGCGCCGATTTTTGATCGCAAGGCGTATCAGGCCGCGAAAGACGAAGGCCGCCTGATGACCAGCGGACTTCCCGCCGGCCCGGGCGCGGCATCCGGCGCGGCAGTGTTTACCGCGGCCAAGGCCGAAGAACTGGCCGCGAAGGGACAGCATGTGGTGCTCTGCCGTGTCGAAACATCCCCGGAAGATCTTCGCGGCATGATCGCGGCCGACGGCATCCTCACCAGTCGCGGCGGCGTTTCGTCACACGCTGCACTCGTCGCCCGTCAGATGGGCAAGGTTTGCGTCGCCGGCGCCGGCGCGGTTCAGATCGACTATCACAACGGCACGCTCACCTGCGGCAATATCACCATTCGCGAAGGAGAAGCGATCAGCATCAACGGCAGCACCGGCGAAGTCATCGCCGGCTCGATCGCCAGTGCCGACAGCGAACTCAAGCAGGTGTTGATTGCCAAGACGCTCAAGCCGGGCGAATCAGAACTTTTCAAATATTACGACTTCGTGATGAAGCTGGCGGACAAGTATCGCACGCTGGGTATTCGCACCAACGCCGACACCCCCGAGCAGGTGGAGAACGCGATCGCGTTCGGCGCATCGGGCATCGGCCTGTGCCGAACCGAGCATATGTTCTTTGAAGGCGATCGCATCACCGCGGTTCGCGAAATGATCCTGGCCAAGAACGATGACGATCGTCGCAAGGCGATTGAAAAAGTCCTGCCGTACCAGCAGGCGGATTTTGAAGGGATTTTCCGGGCGTTAAACGGCCTGCCCGCCTGCATTCGCCTGCTCGATCCGCCGCTCCATGAATTCCTGCCGCACGATGGCGCGCAGCAGCGTCACATTGCCGAGGAATTGGGCATTGCGGCGGATGATGTGGCCAAGCGCGTGCATGAGCTGCACGAATTCAATCCAATGCTCGGCTTCCGCGGCTGCCGGTTGGGGATCGAATATCCCGTCATCTCTGAAATGCAGGCCCGGGCGATTTTCCAGGCGGCGGCGAAGGTGCAGAAGGAAGGCATCAAGGTCAAACCGGAAGTGATGATCCCGCTGGTTGGGTTCAAGGCCGAACTCGATCTTCAGGTCGAGATCGTCAATCGCGTCGCCGCCGAAGTGCAGAAGGCGACCGGACAGAAGATCAAGTATCAGGTCGGCACGATGATCGAAGTGCCGCGCGGCGCGCTGACCGCCGACGCGATTGCCGAAACCGCCGAATTCTTCAGCTTCGGCACCAACGATCTGACGCAAATGACGCTGGGCATGAGCCGCGACGACAGCGGCAGCTTCCTGCCGGCGTATCAGGCGAAAGACATCGTAAAGAGCAATCCATTTGCATCGATCGATGTAACAGGCGTCGGCCAAATCATGAAGATCGCGGTGGATAAGGGCCGCTCAACTCGCCCCGACATCAAGCTCGGCATCTGCGGCGAGCACGGCGGCGATCCATCCAGCATCGGGTTCTGCCACCAGATTGGCTTGAACTACGTAAGCTGCTCGCCCTTCCGAGTGCCGGTCGCCAGGCTGGCCGCAGCGCAAGCGGCGATCAGGAACGCGCCGGCGAAGAAGAAATGAGACCTTTCACAAAGTATGAAAGTTGGCGTGGACGACATTGTCCACGCCATTTTCATTTGGGGGCAGCGTTGCCAACCCATAGAATTTCGGATCAATGTCATGTGCGCGAACTTTCAAAATCACCGATGGTGTTTATTGCGTCATGCGCAAGTCCTACTTCACCTGCTCCTATCTGGCCGAAACAGACGGCGGATTGATCGCGATTGATGCCGGGATGAAATCGACCGGGCAGGACATGCTCGGGGCGATCGCGGAGATTGGACGAAAGCCAGAGGATGTGAAAGCAATCCTACTCACGCACTGGCATAACGATCATTCAGCCGGCGCAGCAGAATTGGCGGAGCGATCGGGGGCGGAAGTGATTTATCATTTCAACGAGGCGCATTATTTCACGCGAGGAACGGCGTTCACGGGGTTGCGCGCGAAGCTTGCGAATCTTTTTCCTGAAACGGGGCCATTGGTTTTGTTCAAGGGGCTTCTGGAAAACGCGCCGATGCGGGCAGTGAACGCAACGCGGCACGTTCGCGATGGGGATCGGATTTTAGATACGTTTGACGTGCTGGAAACGCCGGGGCATACGGGCGGGCATGTCAGTTTTTACGATCGGCATCGAAAGATTTTGTTTGCGGGAGATGCGCTGGCGGTGATTGACGGACGGGTGCGGTTTATGGCGAGGCCGGTGACGGAGGATCTGACCAAAGCACGCAAATCGATGATGCGGTGCATGGATTTGCCGATCGATCACATCTGCCCGGGCCACCGCGAGCCGCTTTCAACAAATGTTCGGGAGGAATGCGAACGAATGCGGGGATATATCGCGAGGGAAGGAAAATGGCCGGTGTTTGGGTGAGAAGTCCCATGGCGGGGCCGTGGACTTTCGAAGATGCAACGGGATTAGTGATCCTGTGGATTCACGATTTGAAACCAGTGACCGTCGGGGTCGGTGAAGGTTGGGCACTTGGATGAGCCGTCATTGCCACGGGGAAGCAGGCCTTTTTGCATTAGTTCATTCAGCATGGCCGGTAGATCATCGGTGTAGAGAACGAATGCGATTGCAGCTTCTTTGTAGACGGCGGCTTCATTTGAGAACTCGCTGCGGCGGAGGAGGATTTCGCGGTCGTTGCTGCGGAGCCAGATGAAGCTCTCGCCTTGCTCGGAAATCACTTCAAAGCCGAGGATGTCGCGGTAGAAGTCTCGCGATCGGGCCGGATCGTGGACGAAGAGTTCGAGATGGCCGAGTTTGAGATTGGGCATGGATTATTTGATGCCGACGATCATGGAGTCGGGGCCGCCGAGGTGGGTGGGGATGACTTCTTTGAAGCCGGTGTCGCGGAGCCAGGATTGGCCGTCGGCGACGGTATAGTCAAAGCCCAGCGGGGTTTCGAGGAGCATGTTGAGGCTCATCATCAGGCCAAAAGCATTTTTTCGGCGGTCGTCGTCGATCATGGCGTCGAAGACGATCAAGGCACCGCCCTGCGGGAGTGCCTGGTGGACTCTTTTGAGGATCTTTAGTTTATCTTCCAGACCCCAGCCGTGGAGCATGTGGCCGAGTATGTAAACTTCGGCACTGAGGATGTTGTCTTTAAAGAGATCGCACGGCTCAAATCGCAGGCGGGATTGCAGATTGAACGATGCGATGTATTCGTTGAAGACCGGGCGGATCACTTCCAGATCAGAACCGATGCCAGTGAGATGCGGGTGGGCGAGTGCGACTTGCACGGGCAAAGCACCCTGGGCGCAGCCGATGTCACAGAACGTCTTGTATTTGGCGAAGGGAAATTTCTGGGCGATGATTTTGGCGGTGCCCGTGCTGATGCCGGTCATGGCTTCGGCGAAGAGGCGGACCATTTTCGGGTCAGAATAGATGTGGTCGAAGTGGTTGGGATCGCCGTCCATTCCGTTTTGTGGTCGGCCGGTGCGCAGGCCTTCGGTCAGCTTGCTCCAGGGTTGCCAGAGGCGCTGGCTGGACATTTCGATGATGCCGCCCATGTAAGAAGGTTTGGCTTTGTCGAGAAACTGATTGGATTCGGGGGTGTTGCGATAGATGACGCCGTTGCGCTCGATGATGCCGAGGGCGACGAGAGCATCGAAGAAATCTCTCGCGCCGCGGCTGTTTATTTTGAGGGCGGCGGTGAGGAATTTGGCGTCTTTTTCGCCTTTGGCAAGCTCGGTGCAGACGCCTAGCTCGATTGCGCTCATGAGGGTTTTGGAAGCCCAGAAGCCCATTCCCATTTGCATGAATTTTTCGGGGGATAGATTTTCGCTCATTGATGATTCCTTGACGTTCGTAGGCGTTGTCGCGATGGCGCAAGCGAGAGATGCGCGATTTTGTATGAGGAGAATTTATCGCTGTGTTATTTCAGGTTCTTCTTTAAGAATTCGATAGTTGTGGGCCAGGCTTGTTGGGCGGCTTTGAGGTTGGCGCCGTTTTGGCCGGTTTGTTGGCGGAGGAAGCCGTGGCCGGCGCCGTCATAGACGTTGGGAGCATAATCTTTTTTCAATTCCGCCATTGTTGCTTTGGTCGGTTCGACAGTGGCGGTGATGTGGGCGTCGTTGCCGCCGTAGCATCCCAAAATGGGGCAAGCGATTTTGGCAAGATCGTCTTTCTTGGGCGGCGTGCCGTAGTAGACGACGGCGGCGTTGAGTTTGGGTTGATGCACGGCGTAGGCGAAGCTCGCGCCGCCGCCCCAGCAGAAGCCGATGGTGGCGGATTTGTCGGAGGCGGAGGGCTGGGCAAGAGCATAGTCGCGGACGGCGTCGATGCGTTTGGCCTGATCTTCGGCGGTAAGCTTACGGATGGTTTGGCCGACGTTGTTGCCGAGAGATTCAGTCCCCCCACCGTCCGGGCCCATACCGCTAAGCAGGTCGGGGGCGACGGCGATGAAACCTTCAGCGGCGAGTTGGTCGGCGACGGATCGCACCCAATCGGTCATGCCAAAAATCTCGTGGATCACGATGACGACCGGGGCTTTGTCTTTGACTTCGGGATAGACGACCCAGGTTTTGATTTTGACGTCGCCCATCGGGACGTCGACCCATTCGCCATGACGGGGGGAATTCTTGAGAGCGGAAGTGGCGGTGTCGGCGGAGGGGGCGAGGTTTTTAGCTGGCTGGCTTGTTGGATCGTCGGCGCGGGCGAGACAAATCATCGAGAGGGCGATCACCGTTGAGAGAAGAAGTGTTCGTTTCATGGTGCATGATTGTGATGTGAGAAAGCATTGAAGGCAATTGGTTTACACCGATCATTTGCAGGAATTCTTTTGGTAGATGTGGTCGATTGATTCGCGAAGACGCGACTCGACTGAGTTCGTCGAAGTCAAGCGGCTAAGAGACGTGCCTTGGCGCCCTGCCGCCGTTAATATCCGTGAATCGATTAACAGGAGAATTTTCATGGCGAGCGATATCAATATTACTGTCAGTGATCGCGTGGGGCGGAAGTGTGCGAGTTCCGGGTCGAAATGGGAGCCGATCATGGGGTATTCGCGGGCGGTGAGGAGCGGGAATTTTATTGCCGTCACCGGAACCGTGGGCGTGAATGCGGATGGGACCTATTCGGCGGATTTGGGCGAGCAGACGCGAAGGTCGCTGGCGATTATCCGGGCGGCGATTGAAAAACTTGGCGGAAAGATCGAGCAGGTGATT
>DATAPK010000186.1:0-6154 GCA_036265245.1 Tepidisphaeraceae bacterium
TGCGTTGAAGGAGATCATGGAGATAACCTTTCCAGATCCAGGCGAGGGTGTGGGTGCCATGGCCACGGGTTTGGGGGGATTCGGGAAGCACGATGGCGCGGCCGTGCTTTACGTTTTTGATGCTGGTTTCGAGAATCCCAAGATCAGGCGGATTGATGAGATCGTCGGCGGAGTTGATGGCGAGGAGCGGGGCCTGAATCTGGCTGAGGGCGGGGGCGGGATCGTAGTCGCGAGAACTTTCGAGAGCATACAACAGATCATTCGCGTCGACCGTTTTGGATTTATCGTTGGCGTAATCTTCCAGAAGCTTGTCGGCTTGCGCGCCAGTGGGAGCTTGCTGATATCGACGGCGAGGGTTGTCGCTCATGAAGTACATAACTTCGAGGGCGAGTTTGAGTCCGTGCGGCGGCGAGGTGTATTCGCCGTCTTTCCAATCGGGATCAGTGCGGATGTCGTCGATGATCATTTTTCGCCACATGCGATTTCGCCCGGAGATTTCGGCAGGCAAAGATGCCAACGGCATCAGCGCATCAGTGAAATCAGGATGCAATTCGCCCCAGAGCCAGGTGTGCATGCCGCCCATCGAAGTGCCCATGCAGAGGCGAAGGTGGTTGACATGCAGTCCGTCGGTGACGAGGCGATATTCGGCGTCGAGCATGTCGCGATAACCGTAGGCGGGGAATTTCGCGTGCAGGCCGTCGCTGGGTTTGGAAGATTGCCCGTGGCCGATGTCGTCGGGAAGGATGATGAAATAATGGCTGGCGTCGAGCGGCTGGTTTTTGCCGAAAAGTTCGCCGGCGAAATCGGGAACGGTGAACTGGGCCCCGGAACCGCTGGTGCCATGAAGGATGAGGACGGCATTGCGGACGACGCCTTTGGAATCGGTGCGCGGCTGGCCGAGCGTGCGGTAGTGGATACGCAGCTCAGGAAGGATTTGGCCGTTTTGAAAATGGAAATCTTTGATGACGTAATCGCCTTGCACGGGCTGCGGATAAGACTGCGGTGCGGGATGCAACGGTTGATGGGAAATGGCGCAGCCTGTCAGGCACAGGATTGCCGCGAGCATGAAGTTTCGCATGGAGGTGGATTGTCTGTCGCGGCGTTATCGGTCGCAATCATTGAAAAAGCATGTTCGAGAAAGCGCTAATAACGGCTTGTTTGACGCGATCCATCGAGGCGGTTTTGTCGCCGAGGATTTTTTGGATGGAGGTGACGCCGCGATCGCACAGGCCGCAGGGGACGATGAGGTTGAAGTAGGAAAGGTCGGTGGTGACATTGAGCGCGAGCCCGTGCATGGAAACGCCGCGACGGATGCGCACGCCAAGCGAGCAGATTTTTTCCGGGCGGTCGGCAGGGCCAGCCCAGACGCCGATGGCGGATTCATCGCGGTGCGTTTCGACGCCAAGCTCGTGAAGGGCGGCGATAACGATCTCCTGCAAGCGCCGCACATATCCTCCCACGGAAAGTTTGTGGTCAGCGAGACGGATGATGGGATAAATGACGAGCTGGCCGGGGCCGTGGAATGTGATATCGCCGCCCCGGTCGGATTGGACGACTTCAACGCCCATTTTTTGTAGCGCGTCGGCAGAGGCGAGAAGATTGTTCTGGCCCATGGTTTCGGCGCGGCGGCCGAAGGTGATGACGGGGGGGTGTTCGACGAAGAGGATGCGCTCTTCCGCGCCGGCGAGGACTTCGGCGTGAACCTTCTCTTGCAGCGTCCAGGCCTCGCGATAGGGCATGCGTTGAAGATCATGGATGAGCATCGTCATCATCGCGCATAAGGTCGAATCGTTTGTAAATCCGGTACGATATCAAAGTGTTTTTGATTAAACGTGTGCAGCGGAAGATTCATCGAAATCGCGACTTGAGCGACAAGCAAATCCAGCACGCTAACGGCGTTTTTAAGATGAACACTGACAAGCGTGCGATAAGCGGATTCACAAAGCGATGGTTCAAGCCACACAATCTTACATGCTGAAAGCCACTGCTCGGTTTGTCGTTGGTCGCCTGCATCTCGCGTGCCCCAGATCACTTCCATTGCAACATACCCGGGGATGACGATTGTTTCATCGGATGCGAGGCTATTAAACCTCGCGACTGTCGGTGGAATGCCACGCAGGATGTCGATGGCAACATCGCTATCGAGAGCAATCAATGTCTATTCCCCCTCTTGATGTTGCGCGCGGCGGCGGAGCTCCTGAACAAATTCGGTGGAATCACTTATATCGGTTCGGTCTTTCCAAATGCCCATGAATTTTCGTAGTTCTCCGACCGTGCCATTTCCGCCATTGGCCGGTTCCTTAATGACTACGCCGGGTTCGATGTGAACGAGCAGCGACTGATTCCCCGGAAGATCAATCGGTTCGTCAGGCACAAATACCTTTCCATCAAAATGGCAGCGGATGGTCATAGGCTGAATTATAGCAACCAAATGTGGAACGTGCAGGAATCACCGTTTAACCGTGACCGGCGCCAGCACCTGCGCGCTCCGACTCGGCAAATAAATCTGCACGCTCTGATTTCGCCCATACATCGGCACGTTCTGCCACGGATAGTGCATGTTTTCAGTCACCAGCCCGGGGCCGGAGAATTGCTTGCTGTCGGTGTTGAGTACGAGTTTGTAATCCGTGGCGTCGGGGACGGGGATGCGGAGATCGCCGAACGATTCGTGTGTGTTGAAATTGAACGCAAAGACCAGGGGGCCGCGGCGATAGACCAGTTGCTTGGTGTCTTCATGCAGGGCAAGTTGCTCGATGAAGGGATCTTCAAGCAGGTTGTAGGTTTTGTCGAGATCCATCATCGCGTGGTCGAAAAGATTCAAGCCTTTGTATCGCAGGAAAGCATTGTCGACGAGATTCCACTGGCGGCGAGCATGCTGATAGCTGAAGTTGTTTCCCTGTCGCGGAAAATCCACCCACTCTGGATGGCCGAATTCGTTGCCCATGAAATTGAGATACCCTTCCCCGGCCAGCGAGAAGGTGATGAGACGGATCATCTTATGCAGCGCGACGCCGCGATCGACGACAACGCTCTGGCTGGTGTTGTCCATGTTCCAGTACATATCTTTGTCCATCAGCCAAAACGCGAGCGTTTTGTCGCCCACCAGCGATTGATCGTGTGATTCGGCGTAGCCGATATGCTTTTCATTCGCCCGGCGATTCAGCAGCGTGTGCCAGATGTCACTCAGTTGCCACTCCTCATCCTTCAGCTCTTTGATGATTTTGATCCAGTAATCCGGCACGCCCATGGCCAGGCGATAATCAAAACCAAGCCCGCCTTCGCTGACCTTTCGCGCGAGGCCCACCATGCCGCTCACATCCTCAGCAATCGTGATGCAATCTTTGTTGACCGCGTGGGCGAGCTCGTTGGCTACTTGCAGATAAGCAACGGCATCCTGGTCGATGTTCGCCCCGAAATATTGTTCGTAGCTGCTGAAGGTTTTGCCCAGGCCATGATCCAGATACATCATGCTGGTGATGCCATCGAAGCGAAAACCGTCGAAACGAAATTCTTCCAGCCAGAAGCGCACATTGCTCAGCAAAAATCGCTGAACTTCAAATTTGGAATAGTCGAACAGAAGCGAATCCCACGCGACGTGCTGCCCGCGCGGGCCGGCGTGGAAGTATTGATAGTCTGTGCCATCGAATTTGTTCAAGCCTTCGTTGACGTTTTTCACCGCGTGGCTGTGGATCAAATCCATGATAACCATCAGGCCCATGCCGTGCGCGGTGTCGATCAGCTTCTTCAAATCCTCCGGCGTGCCGAAGCGGGAACTCACCGCGTAAAAATTACTGACGTGATACCCAAATGAGCCGTAATAAGGATGCTCCATGATCGCCATCAATTGGATGGCGTTGTATCCCAGGTCTTTGATGCGCGGCAGAACTTTTGCTGTGAATTCATCAAACGTCCCCACCCGCTGCTCTTCCGTCGCCATGCCCACGTGCGTTTCATAAACTCTAAGCCCACTGTTCAGCGGCGGGGCCGCTCTCGTCCACTTGTACGGCTCGGGCGGCATCCAAAACTGTCCCGAAAAACTATGATCCTGCTCCTGCACAACTCGGCGGATGTATGCCGGAATCCGATCCGCGCCGCCGGCGTCCGTCACCACATGCACTTTCACGCGCGAGCCATGCGTGAGACGATCGCCCCATTGTTCATCCGAAAGAAAGATGTTCCAAACCCCATATTGATCGCGCGCCATCATATTGGCGCCGCGATCCCAATGATTGAAATCCCCAATCAGTCGTAGCGAATGCGCCGCCGGCGCCCACTCGCGATAAAAAACGCCAGGCTTGCCGTTTTCCGTGCCGCGCGTGAATCCAAACATGTGGTGCCCCTGCGAGATCGGCCCGAGGATGCCGCCGGTTTCATCGATCTTGGCCCGGAAGGATTTGTAATGGGCAAAGCGGTCGCGAAGCTGCATAGCGTACGGCTTGAGCCAGGGGTCAAGTGCGATCAACCCTGTGCCATCTTCGACGCGTTCGCGAGCCTTCGTCTTTGCCATGGATGGTTGATTCTAGGGATTCACAGCCAAAGCGGAAATGTCGTTATTGCCGCATTTCCATTTAGCCGCGTCGCTTGCGACGTGTTGCCACCCCGCCAAAATGATTCCTCGGAAATTCCAAAGATTTAATGGTATACTCCATACGTCGTGGCAGCAGTGGCGATCGCGCCCCAAGAGCTTGTCGAAGGGCGAGGAAAGTCCGAACTGCACAGTCGTAAGACTGATCGGGCACGGTGCTGGATAACATCCAGGCGGAGCAATCCGACGGAAAGTGCAACAGAAAAGAAACCGCCTGAAGAAACGATGAATTATGATTGATGAACGATGAAGTGAAGTCAGTTCATCGTTCCTATTTCATCGTTCATCGTTTCTTCCGGTAAGGGTGAAATGGTGCGGTAAGAGCGCACCGCGTTGATGGTGACATCGACGGCAAGGCAAACCCCACCGGCAGCAAGACCAAATATGCGCGGAGCCCTGGCCCGGGGCGACAAAGACCGCGCGGGTAGGTCGCTCGAGCTGATCAGCAATGGTCGGCCCAGAGAAATGATTGCCCTCTTCATGGCCCCACGCATGCGTGGGGCTATATGAAGGGAACAGAATTCGGCTTACACGCCGCCACGACAAATCCAAACCGGCGGCGACTCCTAACCGGGGTCGCCGCCGTTCTTTTTACAAATGATAATCCGAATAAAATCCCACCGGCATGCTCACTTCAGTGACCATGTCTTCCCCCCTCGCGCCCCTCTCCCAATCACAAAAAGCGCACTTTTCCCCGTTTTGAATTTCCGATTTTCCGATTTTGAATTTGTTTGGAATTTGATGCTTGAGATTTGGAGCTTCTTCGCGAATGCCTTACGCGTATGTATCGACCGACCCACCCAACCCCGTCGCCGCCGCGACAAGCTGGTCGCCGGCCTGGTTGAAGTTCTGGGTGGCCGCCTGGACAAGCTTGAGAGCGGCGTCGCCCTGGGCTTGCTCGCTGTCGAGGACTTTGCGCGCGACGGCGAATTGGATCTGCGAGGCGACTTGCGCCTGCTTAAAGCCGACTATGCCCGTTGTGAGATCGTCCATCGCTTTAAGGGTTATCGGCTAAAGAGGGTGTGGGGGTTTAATTGGGATTTGCTGAATCAATTCAGGGATTGCATCCCTTATCGTTGTCGCGGTTTGCGATCCGAAGAAACATGCCAGCCTTTTGGGGTGGCCAGGAAATTGCAAAACCATAGCGTTCGTAGAACTTTGGCGTTCCATGATCGGCCATCAGGCTGATGTATGCGGTGGGGGCGCGTTTTGATGGATGTAGTCCATCAGCGATCGCATGATTAAATCGCCGACGCCTTTCTTCTGATGTTCTGGAATGACGGCGATATCCACGATTTCGAAAAAGCATCCGCCATCCCCGATGATTCTTCCGATGCCGATCGGGGTTTCACCGTGATAGGCAATCACGCTGAACAGGCCATTTTTCAGGCCGATGGCAGCAGCTTCCTGGGATTTGCGACTGAGGCCCGCCGCGAGCCGGATACGAATGTAATTCTCAATGCTGGGAACTTCATTTCGTATTTGATAAGTCATGAAAATCGCTCCGCAGGCGCACGAAGTTATGACGTGCCTATTCAGGCCCCTTTGATATTTGTCGGATCAATGATT
>DATAPK010000187.1:0-4469 GCA_036265245.1 Tepidisphaeraceae bacterium
CAAAGAAGACATAGAGAAGAATTTTTAGCCACGAATGACACGAATAAAACAGAGGAATTTTTTATTCGTGTTCATTCGTGGCTGTATTGGTTTTCGTTGTGTCGCCGAGGTGAATCAGAACGCCGGACGCCAGCTTTGCATTTCGGGCCAAACTGCGGTATTTCATCCTGATGACCCACGATGAGATCATTCCTATCCTGGATTTTGGGGCCCAGTATGCGCAATTGATTGCCAGACGAGTGCGCGAGCAAGGGGTTTATAGCGAATTGGTGCGGCCGGATATCAGCGTTGATGAGCTGAAGAAGTTGAAGCCGAAGGGGATTATTCTTTCGGGTGGGCCTAGCAGTGTTTATGAGGCGAATGCGCCCAAGTGCGATCCAAAGATTTTTGATATCGGCGTGCCGATCCTAGGCATTTGTTATGGAATGCAATTGGGGGCGCAGATTCTTGGCGGCGCAGTGAAGCCCGCAAAGGCACGTGAGTTTGGGCGGGCGAAGCTGAGCGTGACGAGCGACGATCCGTTTCTGCGAGGGCTGCCGGCAGATACGACGGTCTGGATGAGCCATGGCGATCAGGTTCATGATCTGCCGGGGGAATTTGTGGCACTGGCGACGACGCCGACGTGTCCTTATGCAGCGGCGAGACACGCGACTCGGCCGTTTTATGGCGTGCAGTTTCATCCCGAAGTGACGCACACGCCGCGCGGTGAGTTGATCTTCCGAAACTTCGTCTATGAAATCTGCCACTGCACCGGCTCGTGGACGATGGGGAATTTCATCGAGCAATCCATCAAGCAAATTCGCGAGCAGGTTGATGATGCACGCGTGATCTGCGGGTTGAGCGGCGGCGTGGATTCTTCCGTGGTCGCGGCCCTGCTGCATAAAGCGATCGGCAAGCAACTGGTCTGCATCTTCGTGGATAATGGCCTGCTGCGAAAAAACGAGCGGCATCTGGTGGAATCCACCTTCCGCGATCACTTTCGCATTGATCTGCGGACGCATGACGCCAGCGAGCAATTTCTTTCGCAGCTTGCGGGCGTTACTGATCCACAGCAAAAACGGAAAATCATCGGCAAGGCGTTCATCGATGCGTTTGAAAAGGAAGCGAGATCGATTGAAAACGCTAAATTTCTCGCTCAGGGGACACTTTATCCCGACGTCATTGAATCAGGCCATGGCCACGCGGGGACGACGGCGAATATCAAGCTGCATCATAATGTGGGTGGACTGCCTGAAGATCTCGGATTCGCCCTGGTTGAACCACTGCGTGAGCTATTCAAGGATGAAGTGCGGCAAGTGGGCGAAGCACTTGGCCTGCCCGAGCATTTGGTCTGGCGGCACCCCTTCCCGGGGCCGGGGCTGGCGGTGCGGGTGGTCGGCGATGTGACGCCGGAGCGACTTCGCATTCTTCGCGATGCGGATGAGATCGTACTAGAGGAATTGGTCTCGCATAATTTGTATCGAAAGACAGCACAGGTGTTCGCGGTGCTGTTGCCGATCGGAACGGTGGGCGTGATGGGGGATGCGCGGAGTTACGATAGCGTTGTGGCGATCCGGGCGGTGGAGAGCCAGGATTTCATGACGGCGGATTGGGCGCGGATTCCGTTTGACGTGCTGGCGACGATGAGCAATCGGATTATCAATGAAGTGCGCGGGGTGAATCGGGTGGTTTACGACATCAGCAGCAAGCCGCCGGCGACGATTGAGTGGGAGTAGGCAGTTCTTCGCAAATTATAAATCCAGCTTGGAAATCAGATCATCCAACAATGCCGTCTGCGCGGGATTGATTTTCAGTCTGGCTGTGGGCAGATCGAAGAATTCGGCGCGGTCGATTTCGGGGATCTCGATTTGCTTGCCGGATTTGGGGGGCCATTCGATGGAGCAGATGTTGCTTTGGATATTGGTGGTGTCGAGGTCGCCTTCGATGGCCCAGGCGTGGACGATTTTGCCGGATTTTTGGGTGATGGGGTTCAGCGGGAGGAAATCGCCGGTGGGAGAGGAGCCGATTTCTTCGGCGAATTCGCGTTGGGCGGCGGCGAGGAGGTCTTCGCCGGGATTGGCTTCGCCTTTGGGGATGGTCCAGACGCCGTGGTCTTTATTTTTCCAGAATGGGCCGCCGGGATGGGCGAGGAGGAATTGCAGGCCGGTGGGACGGTGGCGGAAGAGGAGGAGGCCGGCGCTGGTGCGGGGCATGAGTACTGAACAGTTACATTGTTTGGACACGCGTCGCAAGCGACGCCGCTAAACGAAATACGATGGGGGCGCGTCGGAGCGTCGCTGGCTCGCCGTCAGTGCGAGCCTTCCATGGGCATGGGGGCGACGGGGCCGGTTTGGGAGGCGGAGGTGTTGCCGCCAACGGGGATGCGGGTCATGTAATCTCCGAAGGTGAGGGCGAGCATAATCACAAGCCAGAGGAAGGCGCTGATGCAGAAGATCCAGGTGATGCGCGAGGCGTCTTTGACGTGCATGAAGAAGAGGATGACGAGCACGGCCTTGATGATCGCGATGACCAACGCCACGAGAAAGCTAAAGGGCTCGGGGATGGGGAGCCGGGCGGCGCCGACGGTGATGAGGACGAGCACCATCAGAGCCACGAAGACCGTGAAATATTCCTTGTAGGGATTGTGATGAGCAATCGCCTCGGTGGTGTGGCTGGTTTCGCGGGAGGATTGATGAGGGTGGCTCATGCTTTAATCAGGTAAAGGAAAGGAAACAGGAATATCCAGACAATATCGACAAAGTGCCAGTAGAGGCCCATCATTTCGACAAAATTGGCGTCGCGGAGAGAGGTTTTTGCCCGGGCGGCTTTAATGGCAACCCAGGCGAGAATGACGACGCCGATGACCATGTGGAGGGCATGCAGGCCGGTCATGCAGAAGTAGAGGAAAAAATACAATTGAACGTGCTGAGCAATTTCGGGAGATCGGCCCGCCAGATGCTCGCTGTAATCAAAGCCGAAAAATTGGCCGGGGACGAGATGCTCGCGGTAATCGAGCGTCCATTCGACGCCTTTGATGCCCATGAAGACCAGGCCGAGAATGATAGTGAGCAAGAGATAGCGGAAGAGCGATTTTTTGTTGTCAATCTTGGCGGCATAGACAGCCAGCGCCATCGTCAAACTGCTGGTGAGCAGGACGGCGGTGTTGACCGTTCCAAGCGATAAATAAAGTTCATGGCTACCTTCGGCGAAGGCATCTTCGTATTTGAAGCGATAGAGCAGATACGCGAGGAAGAGGCCGCCGAAGAAAAGGACTTCCTGAGCGAGGAAGGCCCACATGCCGAGTTCGATGGCGTCGTGTTGCTGCTGGGCGTCGTCGAAGTGATGCGCGACGAGGCCGTGCGTATGCTCTTCATCGTGAGTATGGTCGGCGGCAGAGATTGTCGCGTGTACGTCAGTCAACTGGCACCTCAATATTCTCGTAATCGTATGCTTCGCAAGTCACGACCGGCGTTTCATCGAAATTGAAGGTTGGGGGCGGCGAGGTGGTTTGCCATTCCAGGCCGGCGGCGCCGAACGGATTGGACGATGCATCCTTGCCCCACCAGAGGGACCACGTGAGATAGCAGAGTGGCAGCAGATAGCCGACGGCGAGGATCGATGCGCCGGCGGTGCTCATGACGTTATAAACCTGGAACTCTTCGGCATAGGCGTGATAGCGCCTGGGCATGCCGAGATAGCCGGCGATGAATTGGGGGAAGAAGGTGAGGTTGAATCCGACGAAAACAAGCATCGCGGAGAAGCGGCCCCACCATTCGGGATACATTTTTCCGGTGATTTTGGGCCACCAGAAATGGATGCCGCCCAGATAGGCCATCACCGTGCCACCAACCATGATGTAGTGGAAGTGGGCGATGACGAAGTAGGTGTCGGTGACGTGGACGTCGATGGAGAGGCAGGCGAGGAAGAGTCCGGTGAGGCCGCCGATGGTGAACAGGCCGATGAAACCAAGCGCGTAGAGCATTGGGGTTTTGAGATCGACCGAGCCTTTGTAGAGCGTGGCGGTCCAGTTGAATACCTTTATGGCTGAGGGGACGGCGACGAAAAAGCTGAGGACAGAGAAGATCAATCCACCATAGACCGATTGTCCCGAAACAAACATATGGTGTCCCCACACCACGAAGCTCAGGACGGCAATGGCGACGGAGCTGAAGGCAACAAACTCATATCCATAGACTCGTTTATGCGAGAAGCAAGCGATGATTTCGCTGATCACACCCATGCCCGGCAGGACCATGATGTAAACGGCCGGGTGGGAATAGAACCAGAACATGTGCTGGAAGAGGATCGGATCGCCACCCAGCGCCGGGTCGAAAATGCCGACATGCACCAAACGTTCGACGACGACCAATGCAAGGGTGATCGCAATGACCGGCGTGCCGAGAATAAAGATGATCGAGGTCGCATACATCGACCAGATAAAAAGCGGCAGGCGGAACCAAGTGAGGCCGGGTGCACGCATCTTGTGGACG
>DATAPK010000188.1:0-8120 GCA_036265245.1 Tepidisphaeraceae bacterium
GGAATTCTGGACAGGTCACCACGGAGCGCGTTCCATTCCTGCCGCAGCGACTTTACATCCAGGGGTGGCATATTGACGGTCGCTGCCAGCCGACCCGCTGACGCTTCAAGGCCAACGAGCATTTCATCTACGGTGTCGAACTCAGCTTTTTGGTCCAGCAAGCCCTCCGCTTTGAGCGACGCAGCGATTTCACGGACCAGAAAGCGCCCGGCTCCTGACGCATCCGCCAGCGCCGCAAGCACCCAGACCGGCGACGCGCGGAAGGTCATTATTCCAATCAGCTCGATCCCATTGCCCGCGGCTCGCCGAACAAGGAAATCCTGAGACAACTTCTGCTTGTCCGGATACACGCCTTTTACCTGCCCTACCTGCTCGATGAGGAACTGCAAGGTTGCCTCGACGAGGTTGCGATAAAGCTGGCTGCGCCGAATCGTCTTCGGAATCGCAACCTCGCCCACTTCTCGCAGCAATCCGCCCGCCAACGCCGAGGCCGATCTCAGCCCCCGTTCGGGTAGCGAAAGCAAGAAATTACGCAACTGTTTTTGCACGGGATATAGACGAACACAGCGATACCAAAACCGACGATAAATGGGAACGAAAACCTGCTTACGGCAGAACCGGCCCAAGGGGGACAATCCGAGCGCCCCGGCCACTGAAAACGGCTGACGGCCAGCAAAAAGAGGCTTGCAAATCAAAGTAAGAACATGCATTAAGAGGCTGTCCTATAGGTTCAAGCGATGGACCTGATGAGTTGCAACAGCAGCTCAGGGAACTACCCGGCATTTCTGAAGCCCAGAACGTCCATCGCAATTGCAGACTGTATTATATGCTGAGAGCTGGAATTGTCGGCTTGCCCAATGTGGGCAAGTCCACCTTGTTCAACGCCGTCACGCGCACGCGCAAAGCGGAGGCGGCCAATTATCCCTTTTGCACGATCGATCCCAACGTGGGAATCGTCACGGTGCCAGACGAGCGGGCGGCAGTGCTGTCCCGCATCGCCAATACTTCGGTCATCATCCCGGCAGCGGTGGAATTTGTCGATATCGCCGGGTTGGTGAAAGGGGCCGCGCAGGGCGAAGGATTGGGCAACAAATTTCTTACGCATATCCGTGAGGTTGATGCCATCGTGCAGGTCGTGCGCTGCTTCGAGGACCCGGACATTCATCACGTTGCAGGCGATATCGATCCGATCCGCGACATAGAAACGATTCTCACCGAACTGGTGCTGGCGGATTTGGAAGCGGTCCAAAAGCGCCTCGAGAAAGGTGCCAAGGAGGCCAAACGCGGAGACAAAATCGCGATGGCCGAGGCTGAAATACTTAACAAATTGGCGCCGCATCTCAATGCCGGCAAAACGGCTATCACTCTCCAACTCAAGCCGGAAGAAAAGGCGATTGCCAAGGGCTTCTTTTTGCTGACCGACAAACCGACCATATTTGCCGCCAACGTGAAAGAAGGCGACCTTGCAACCGCCGACTCCAATCCGCATGTCATCAAGGTGCGGGAGTACGCCCGGACGCACATCGCGTGCGAGACGGTGGTTATCAGTGCACAGATTGAAAGCGACCTGGTTGACCTTTCGCCGGAGGAGGCGAAGGAGTTTCTCCAGACTCTCGGCGTTCAGGAATCAGGCATCGGTGCTCTGATCCGCAGCACTTATCATCTGCTGGGACTGCGAACCTACTTCACGGCCGGCGAAAAGGAAGTTCGGGCCTGGACCATTTATGCGGGAGACACGGCGCCGAAAGCTGCCGGGGTCATTCACAGCGATTTTGAGCGCGGATTTATCAAGGCCGAAACCGTAGCCTACACGGACCTGGTCGAATGTGGTTCAGTGGCATCGGCCCGCGAAAAGGGCCTCTACCGGATCGAGGGTAAGGAGTATGTCGTGCAGGACGGTGACGTGTTGCACTTCAAATTCAACGTGTAGGGTTGGTTCTCGCCGCAACGCCGGGCTGAGATGAGGCTATGATTGCCCTTTTTTCTCCAATCAAGGAATTCTTTTTGCCCGGAAGACGCGCCGGTTGGCGGGTGACGATACCGCGTTGGTGAAATCAAGTTGCGTCGAGAAGTTCGTCATCAGAGGTGTCCACGTTTGCAAATTATCCGAGTATTCAATCGAGTAAGTAAGGCGATCGGTTGTGGTGATGCGTGACTTGAAAAGATTTCCGGGCAGCAGTTGCGTTCGCGAAAAACTCATCGTCAGCGGCGGGGTGAAATCGATCGTGTCGTTCCAGCGGGCAATACCACTGGAGTCAGTTAACCCTGCGCCGCTGAAGAGGCCTGCGGCATAGACGTCATTGCCCCGAATTGCCAAACCGGTTCCCCGCACAATGGCAGAATCCGCATAGAATCCGCTGCCAAGCGCTTCCCATTTTGTGCCGTCCCAGCGGGCGATGCCGCTCGCATTGATGCCGCTGATGTTGGTGAAACGTCCGCAGCAATAAAGTTTTCCGTCACCGCCAAAGGCCAAAGCGCGGACCTCCGCGGCGCTGGTGCCGGTCGCGCCGCTACCCAAACCGGACCAACTCGCGCCGTTCCACTTGGCGATGCCACGAACGACGGTTGTCCCGGCATTGGTGAATGTGCCGGCAACATAGACATCGCTGCCGTTGAGGGCGATGGCCAGCACGGTTCCGTTCACGCCATTCGCCGTGCCACCGCCAAGCGAATTCCAAGCGCCACCGTCCCACATCGCGACTCGGTTGGCGGTCACTCCGCTCGCATTGGTAAACGTGCCGCCGATGTAAACATTGTTGCCGGAGACAGCGATGGCATTGACGGTGCCATTGGGGTTGACACCGGAACCGAGGTTATACCAGCCGAAGCCGTCCCACATGGCGATGTGGTTGACGGGGAATGGGAAAGGGTCAATCGCGTTGGTGAACCCGCCGCCGGCATAAACGATATTTCCCGAGACCGCCAACACACCGACACTCGAGTCAAATCCGACGCCCATATTCGACCAATTGAATCCGTCCCAATGCGCGATGTTGCTGACGTTGATCCCGCCGACATTGGTGAATGTGCCGCCGACATACACATCACTACCCTGGCCGGCGACGGCCAGCACGCGATTCGCGCTGCTGTTGCCACCCATGGTTCCGCCACCGACGTCATTCCAGTTCGTTCCATCCCAGCGCGCAATGCGGCTGGCCAGCGTCTTTCCTGCCGCCGTCAAAAGTCCGCCGATATAAACACCGTCATCAGCCTGGCCGATGCAGGCGACGTTGATGGGCGGAGTGGCAATTCCATTGGCCGGCTTTTGGCCGAGCGCATAAAAATTCACTCCATCATAACGCGCGACGTGATTTGCGATGACGTCCCCGGCCTGGTTGAAAATGCCGCCCATGTAGACGGAACCGTCCTTGACCACCATCTTGTTCGCGACATCGTTCAAAGGATATACAAAAACACCATCTGTAGTGGGCCAGGTTGTCCATCCGAAGCCATCCCATTTGGCAAATTCGCGCGCGTTAACACCTCCGACATTGGTGAAGCCGCCGCTGACGTAAATATCCGAGCCGAGAATACCGATGCCGCTCACGCCACCTCTGCAGCCCGCGCCCAATGCCGACCACGCTCCGCTGCTCCACCTGGCGATGCCGAAGGCAGACACGCCACCAGCGACACCAAAACTGCCGCCGACATACAGGTCGTCTCCCTGAAAGGCGAGCGCCGAAACCTGATTGTTCACACCGTTGGCCGGACCGGTGCCCAGGGATGACCAGGTCGAGCCGTTCCAGACGGCAATGTTTGTAGCAGCGACGTTTCCTGCGTTGGTGAAAACCCCGCCCGCGTAAAGCAGGCCATTGTGCAACTCCAGCACGTAAACATACACACTCAGGGTGTTGTTATTATAACCGATGCCGCCACCCAACGGATACCAGTTCGTCCCGTCGTAGCGGGCGATATTCGTGTTGAGCACACCGCCCGCGTTGGTGAATGAGCCGCCGACGTAGAGGTTTGTTCCGTCGGAAACCATTGCCAGCGCCACGCCGGCGAAACCAATGTTCACCCAATCACTGCCATTCCATTTGACCAGACCCGGCGCCGGAACGCCGCCGGCTCGCGAAAAAACGCCGCCCACATAAATGTCGTTCCGCAGAAAACCGATATCGTAGATGACGGGGTTTCCGCCGGTCAGTTCGCCGAGCGCGTTGCTCCAGTTGGTGCCGTCGAAGATGTCGATGCCGGTATTGGTGGCGACGAGCCCGCCGTTGGCGACGGCGAGGCCGCTGGCGTAGAGTTTGTCGCCGTTGAAGCGGAGGGCGTAAACGCGATTGGTGGTGCCGGGCAGGCCGAACTGCCTGTCCCAATGGCTGTCTCCCGGAGCCGCGATTAGGGAACCGGCGCCGCAAACGGCCAGACAAAAAAGAAACGCGTCTCGGATCAAAGTCAAATGAAGGTGGTTTTTCATGGGCTAAGAGAATTTCTGATTGGGAATTACATCTTTGTTCAATGAAGTGCCTTTTCGGGTGCAAAAGGGGTTTACAAGCGAACAGCTCGCGAAGCAGCCTTGGCACTAAAGGATGCAGATTTCACGCCCGGAGATTTGTTGCCTGCATTTAGCGGTTTCTGCGCCCGAAAGCAAGCCGGATCATTCTGAACTATTTGCTCTTCAGAGCAGTGTCGAGTCCGCCGGCAAACTTGCGGACATGCTTTTCGACGCCTGGAACTGGAGTGTAGCGGTATTCGCCGGCGGGATAGGCCTGAAGCAGGACATAGTCATAAAGCTTCACGGCGGGGCGCCTGGGAAAATCGGTGAGCAAGACCGTCCCGATGCAGGGGCTCGCGGGTTCGTCGCGCTCAATCAATTTTGAATCCCGGGTTACCAATGCACCGCTCGGGATGACCCACGACCCGGTGAAAGGCGGTTCCATGAGCGCGGTGTACCCGCTCTCGACGATCAATCCTTCCGGGACAATTTTGATGATCTTGCCGCAGACACAACGGCGTCCATTGATGCAGGCGGCGCGGATTTGCGCGTCGCTCTGCTCGCGAACAGATGTTTGATTGGTCAAAGAGGAGCCATTGGTTTGGGCCACGACCGGCAACCAGGCCGAGAACATCAGCAGCAGGAATAATCTTATCGCACTCATGCGGCCTCAGGGCAGTTCGATCGCCCGGTAAAAGCGATACATGAAATTGGTTGCGCCAGGATCGATCAGATAAAATGAGTTGGAAGGAGCGATATTGGTGCTCAGCGAAACCCAGTTGATAAAGTTCGTGGTCGCTTGCAAGTAATAAGTCTTCCCAGCCAAACCCGAGACCGGAATTTGGAAGGTGTTGTTTGTAAAGAAACCGCCGGATGTGAATTGGAACGGCAGGCGCAAGGTGAACTGAGCGGTTGCGGCGACGCTGTTGGTGAAACCAGTCTTGAAAGCGTTGGCCCTGACGGTCGCGTTGCTGGTCAGGTTGAACGGTCCGGCATAAGGGAATGAACTCGTATTCGGCAGAGAGCCATCCAAGGTATAGTAGAGATTATCGCCACCATTTGTGGATTGCAGCGAAATGCTCACAGAATTTTGGAAAACACCGCCATTCGGCGCAATCGTCGGCGGCGCCAGCGCGGGTATGCCGGGCAGGCTGTTGATCCAATCCGCCAGCACCGACATGGCGTTCGTATCGATCAGGTTTCGCGCCAGGGGCGGCATCTTGATCGTGGAATCGAGACTGTCGGAACGTTGAAATAGAATGGAACGCCAAATGTCTTTAGGCACCACAATGCGGGCGTTGTCGTAACCCAGATCGCCTTTGGTGAGGGCTCCATTGATGATGCCCTGGCTGGCGAGCGGCGTGTCGTAGCGTGCGTCGAAGCTGGGGCCCGAACCTCCCGGCCGATGGCATTGAGCGCAATTGGCGTCGATGTATGAACGGGCGCGTTCCTCGAGCGATGCGGCCAGGTTCGTGAGGGAGGACAATTTTGAGTAACTGGAAATCGCCGACTCATTGATCGCGGGATTGAACAGACCGAGCCGATTGAGCGTGCGAAGCTGATTGTCAGTAACTCCAGTGGCGGGATAAGTCAGAGCGCCGTTGAGCTGCCGCGTCTTCACGCCGAGCACGTAGTTGGCAGGTGCTGTGTGGCAGAGCAGGCATTCGGCGGAGCTGGGATAATGCCAGACCTGCGTTCGCACACCGCTGCTGTTAGTGATGGTGATGTTTTCATCCAGACCGGTGGTGAGAAGATCCGCTTCGCTGTTATCGCTGCGCCATTTGTAAGTCACACCATAAACGGCGCCGACGGCGTCGCGAACGAGCAGCCGGGTTTCGAGCCTGCGTTGAGCGCCAGTGACTTCGTTCGTCACGAGCGCGAAGTGTTTGACAAAAACCGTGCCCGGCGGGAACGACCATTCTCCAGTCGGCGCAAAGCCGATTTGTTCGTCAGGCGTGTACGGCGCGCCGCTATTTGGAACCGCAAACCAGCGGGTCTTCGCGGCGGCATCGGACCACAACGGTGTGTTCACCACATAAGGAATCAATGCGCCGGCGGCACCCAGGGCGGGGGTATTCGTGAATGCACCGGTCTGCGAGAGTAACAAAGGAATTGAGCCGGCAAACGTCTGCGGCATGTTCAGAAATGCCGGCGAAGCACCGCGACTCGTCAAACCGTACGGCTGGCCGGTGCCAGCAGTGACGGTGATATTCACCGGGGCTGAAGTGGTGCTGAGCCCCGAGCCGTCCGTGGCTACTGCCTTCAACGCGTAACGTCCCGCCGCCAGTCCGGTCGCCGTTATCGTGTACGGAATGTTGCTGACGCTGCCAACGAAGGTTGCGCCCACGTAGAAATTCACGTGGTCCAAAGTGTTGTACTGGGCGGCAGCATCCGCGCCGATGGTCACGCTGGCGGCAGCGGTATAGGTTGAGTTGTTGGTTGGACTGTTGAGGACCACGACGGGAGGAGGATTCGTGACCGGATACAGTTGAGTTTGCGGAATGATTGTCTTCGTAGTCGAAGGGCTGCTCCACGCAAGAGTGGCGGATGCTGAGCCGCCATTTTCGTAATAGTCCATTTGAATATTGTAGCGTTGTTGCGCGTTGAGGCTGATGGAGCCGCTCCATTCGCTTGCGCCCTGGTCCACCCATTTATCAATCAGCAACTGACCGTTCACCCACAAGCGTACGCCATCATCGGTGGTAGTATAGAATGTGTAGGTTTCATTGAATTGCGGTTGCACGGCGCCGGTCCAGCGGGCGATGAACGTATTGCTGCTGATCTTCGGGTCGGGCGAACCGTTGCCCCAATCGAAATTCACCACGGCATCCGTCCGGACCAACGACGGCGGCACGCTGAACCCGGCAGCGGTGAATGTAGCGGGCGTGGTATTGCTCCAGTAAGAGCCACGCAAGCCGACGCCGGTGCCGATGGCGGAGCTGTTCAGGAACGTAGCGCTCACGATACCACTGTTGACGAAACCGGGTTTCACAGCCATGGCTTGAACATTCGCGCTATTGGTCAAAACAAAAGGACCGGTGTACAGCGTTGAGTTCACGGTCGGAGTCGAATTGTCCAAAGTATAATAGATTGTAGTACCGGGGGTCGCGTCGGACAGAGTGACCGTGACGGAGTTGGTAAACGTTCCGCCGTTTGGCGAGATAAGCGGCGTAGCGAGAAAAATCCCGTTGCCATAAACTGAGAGAGAATATTGCGCGCCGACATACACTTTTCCGTTGGCAATGGTGGGCACGATAAATTTAACAGCGCTGCCCGCTGAATCACGGGCCGCGATTTGGTCGCTGGCATAAAGTTTTTGCGTGAGGTTGGTGGCATTATAGGCGCGCAGAACAGCGGGCGTGGCCGGGCTTTGCCCCCCCGAATTGTAAATCACCCAGGCAATCGCATTGCTGGTGCCGTTGGCGGAGATGGAAACTGTCGCTCCACCTTTATTGGCGTAAGTGTCGGGTGTTTCCACCGGCGTGGTATTGAATAGTGCGTTGTTGATTTTGAAGGCGCCGATTTTGCCGTTCGCATCATACATGTACATTGCATTGTTAAAGAACGCCGGAGTGATGTCGCGATCTCCGCCGGGGCCGCCATTAAACTGCTGAACGATGTTGTCGGGGCCGGCCGTGCCGTTGAAGCGGCCCATGCTGTCGCTGTCCATCAAATAGAGCGG
>DATAPK010000189.1:0-3488 GCA_036265245.1 Tepidisphaeraceae bacterium
TGAGCTCGATGATGCCCCCGAACCGATGGGTGAAGGGCCGCGCGCCATGGACGAAGATCAAAATGGCGGCCGCAATCGTCATCGCCGGCGCGGTGGTCGCGATCGCGGCAGGGGGAGCAATCAAAACGCCCGCCCGCAAAACGCCCGCCCGCAAAATCGTTCCCAAAATCGCCCGCAAAACGCGCCGCCTCCCAGCAATAAAAAACCACTGCCGTTGCCGGCTCCGAAACCCAAGGACAAGAACAAAGACAAAGAAGAGGTCGAGGAAGCCAACCCCGGCAACGAGCTCCATCCGCCAGAGCAGCGGGAAGGGGAAGAAGGTCCGCGTCGCCGCCGCCGTCGTGGTGGGCGGCGGCATCGTCGCCGCCGCGAACGCGCCGAAGCCGCCGCCCGCGGCGAAACGCCTCCACCCGACGATGACGCTGGATCCGATGATGCGCGTGATGAGTCATCCAAGCCCAGTCGCAAGGAATCGGCTGAAGAGCCGCAGGAAGAAAAGACCCCTCGTCGCCCCGCGCCCCAGCGTATTCCGCCCCCGGTCGTTAAGACAGGATCAACCGATCGTCACATGGTGGATGACGAACCCATCGAAGCTCCGCCGCCGTCGCGGCCGCGCTCATATCGCGATCTCGATGAAGTGCCGGATGATTTCGATTAATAATGGAATACGAGAGCGCCTCGACGCAGAATGTTCATCGCGCCACCTCGCGGCGGCGGTTCTCCGCGGCCATATTGGATGTCGCCCTGATCCTGCCAGTAACTCTGGTACTTTGTGCCGGTGGTTCATTTGAAACCGAATCCACCCATGAGAACTATAGTATTCTATATATCCTGGCGGGTGGGTGGCCGCTCATATACTCCTTTCTTGAAGTTCTCACCGGCGCGACGCTAGGCATGTCGATTGTTGGCATTAAAATTGTTGATGCTTCGAACAAAAATGCTTTGCGCCAGGCCCGATTGAAACGTTGGATATGGAAATATGGAGCGCTGATTTTGGTCTGGCTATTTCTCACGTCCTTTTCCGTGATGGGTCACGGTAAAGGATCTTTCATTAGGGACGAAGTGCTTGGCTTTTTGCTTTGGTTCGTAGTGATCGTGTGGATGTTGTATTCCGTCCGTGCATTGGAACGAAAACAGGCGTGGTTCGACAGGCGAGCGGGTACAACGATTATTCAGATTAAACGAGTAAGTTCAGAGGTAAGCGAAAACGAGGATTATTCAGATTAAAACAGCGAATTCAAAATCTCGCACCCCTGTGCGATCTTTTCTTCCGTTGTTGCATAACTGATGCGGAAGTGAGTGTCGCGTTCTGAGAAAACGTTGCCTGGGATCATCAGTACGTTCTTCTCGATCGCTCGTGTGCAGAATTCGGTTGGGCTGATTCCTTTTGGCGTCGCGGGGAAAATATAAAATGCTCCGCCAGGCCGAACGACGTCGAATTTCTTCGACAAAAGCCCGTAGACCAGATCGCGCTTCTTCCGATACGCATCCCGCGCCGGCTGCATGTCGACATCCATCGCCACCACCGCGGCCACTTGGAACGGCGAAGGCGGGCAGACAAACGTATATTGCTGCAGCTTGGCCATCTGCGAAATAATTTCCGCCGGCCCCGCCGCGTATCCCAGCCGCCAGCCGGTCATCGCGTGGCTCTTGGAAAACCCCCGTAAAATCAGCGTTTGCTCATACAACGCCGCCGGCGAATATAATCCGCCCGCCGCCCGATCGACGTCGTACAAAAACGGCTCGTAAATCTCATCTGAAATCAGCAGCAGATCGTGTTTTTTCGCGATCTGCACCGCGTCGCGAATTTCCTGCTCGCTCATCACGCAACCCGTCGGGTTGTTCGGCGAATTGAGCATCAGCAGCTTGGTTCGTGGCGTGATCGCCTGCTCCACCCGGTCGGCGTGGAAACGAAAATCCGGATAGCTATCCACCGCCACCGGCTTCCCGCCCGCCATCGTGAGCAGATGCTTGTACATCACGAAATACGGATCGAGGAAAATCGCCTCATCCCCCGGATTGATTGTCGAAAGAATCGCCAGCAGCAGTCCGCCGCTCACGCCGGAGGTGACCAGCACATCACCCACGTCTCGGCCGACTTCTTTGGAGAGCGAAGCGCGAAGCTTCTCGCGCAGCGGCGCGATGCCTTGTGTTTGGGTATATCGATTCTGCCCGCTGCGAATTGCTTCGATGGCGGCGTCCTTCGCGACGTTGGGCACGTCAAAATCCGGCAGGCCGATGGAAAAATTGATCGGATCTTTCAGCTTCGCCGCCAGATCAAACACCTTGCGGATGCCCGAAGCATCGATGGCTAAAGCGCGCTGCGAAATGAAGTCTGGGATGGAACGCATGGGGGTAAGAAAGTGACGGAGTAGAGAGTGACCGAGTGACGGTGAAGTTGATTTTCTCCGTCACACGGTCACTCCGTCACACCGTTACTTTTTCTTTGCGGCTGGTGCGGCCGCCTTGGCGGCGGGGGCTGCACCCTTGGCGCCCGCGGCGGGGGCGGCGCCCTTCGCGCCGGCAGCGGGGGCGGCAGCTTTGGCACCCGGGGCAGCCGGCGTAGCGCCCGCGGCGCCTTCGGCCGTTGCTTCTTCCTTCACCTTGGCGATCGTCATTTTCCGATGCGCCACCTTCGGCAGCCCCAGCGGGCTCTTGGATTCATTCCACTTTTCCTGCTCCGCGAGCTTCTCCAGCCGCTCGCCGCGCGTCAGGACATTGCGATGACGAACCAGCGCGTTGGCGCTCTTCAAACTTCGATCCAGTGACATGGCATAACCTCGTGGAAAAACTCTTTTTAAGCCCGGCCAGTCAGTCAAAACCGGGGCGGAGAATGATAGCAACGGGCGAAAAAGTTACAAGTTTAGCGGAAATATCATTCTCCAATCCCCTCCGCCACGTCGCTTGTGCCCTCGCGACGGAACACAAACCATCCGCGATGGCGCAAGCGACGTATCAAACCCCTTAAAAACGCACCTTTACGCGGCGTTTCTCACACGAATTTCCCCAAATTGCTTGCGTCCGGGCCGGTTTGGTGTAGAACCTCTCGCCACGCCCGGCCGGTGGAGCCGGGAATTAAGGAGATCTTATGCAGGGTCGTCATATGCTGTTCGGGGCCGCTTGTCTGTTACTGACATCAATGGCGATTGCCCAACCCGATGTCGTCAAGCCGCCCACAACCGGCCCGGCGGCCACCCAAGCATCGGTCGCGGTCGATCAAACCACCCCCCGCGGCGCTTTGAAGGTGCTGACCCTCGCCATGAACAAGGGCGACCCCGCCGGCATCAAAGCAGTCTTCTCGCCTGCCAACGCGACGGAAACCAAGATGGTGGACTCGGTCGTAAGCCAGCAGCAGGCGTTGTCGAAGTTCCGCGACGGCGCAATCACTGCTTTTGGCGCTGATGAAGCCAAAAAGCTCGTCGGCGATGTCGATACCGATCAAGTCGAGTCCCTCGCCAAGCTGGATACTCTTCCTGAAAATATCACTG
>DATAPK010000190.1:0-10532 GCA_036265245.1 Tepidisphaeraceae bacterium
TCCTGCCTCCTCTTCATCGCAACCGGAATTTGGCAATCCCTCGCCGGCCCCCCCCCCCGCGATCACTTCCTCGGAGTCCTCTGCACTCTCTTCTTCACCCTCTGCGCCATCCCTCCCACCAACAACCTGCGACAATCGCTCCGATCCCACAAGCGACTCGATCAATAACACCGTTTAGCGACCCCGCTTGCAGGGTGTGCAAGGTGCTACCCCCACCCAACCCTGTCAAAACGCGCAGCGCGCCAAAAATAAAATTCCCCCACCAAAAATCTTTTTTTCCTCGATCCCGCTTCGCCCGCCACATTTCACCAAAACAAGTTGCGCCAAACCGATCCGCCGCGCGCAGCGCCTCCGACATATCGAAGGATGTTCTTTGACAACCAAATAGCGGGAAACCATTCCCCAAAATTCCCCAGGATTCCCCATCCAACGCAATCGTCTCAACAAAAACCCTCGGCCCATCCGTAAGAATCATGTTCCTACCCACCCAACGATGGGGAATCCTCGAGCCAACCAAACCCTGTATTTCCAATCTTCAATCCCCTATCCTCACAAAAGACTTCAACAGGATTAACCTATGCCTTCATCTCAAATCGGCGCCCAACTCTACACCCTTCGCGATTTCCTCAAAACGCCCGCCGACATCGCGAAGACCCTCGCTCGCGTCAAAAAAATCGGCTACGACGCCGTCCAGGTCTCCGCCCTCGGCCCGATCGACTCCAAAGAACTCGCCAAAATCCTTCAAAACGAAGGCCTCGTCTGTGCCGCCACCCATCTCAACCCAGACCAGATGGCCAACGAAACGCAAAAAGTCATCGACGACCACAAACTCTGGAACTGCAAATACACCGCCATCGGCGGGTTCTTCCAGAAACAATTCGTCACCCAGGATTGGCTTGATTTCTCAACACGCTACAACGACATCGCCAAAAAGTTCGCCGGCTCGGGAATCAGCATCGGTTATCACAACCACAGTCACGAGATGGTGAGATACGACGGCAAGCAGGCCATGCAAATCCTCATCGAAAAGCTCGACCCCTCCGTCTGGTTCGAGATCGACACCTACTGGATCACCCACGGCGGCGGCGATCCTGCTCAGTGGATCGACAAAGTCAAAGGCCGAATCCCCTGCGTCCACTTCAAGGACATGGCCATCAAAACCGACCGCGTCCAATACATGGCCGAAGTCGGCGTCGGCAACCTCAACTGGCCCAAAATCATCCAATCCTGCAAAGCCGCCGGCGTCGAATGGTATCTCATCGAACAAGACACCTGCTATCGCGACCCCTTCGACAGCCTGGAGACGAGCATAAAAAATCTAAAGGAGATGGGCATCAACTAATCTCCGCCGCTCGCGGCTTAGCGCTGCGGATGGAGATCACTTCACCGTTCCACCCGGGAGGATTTGCCACCCCAGCCACGCCGACATCAACATCAGCGAGCCGACGATGCCCAGCAATCCCAGAAAGATCGCCGCGAACACCGCCGAGTCTTCCACATGAATCGACTTCTGCACCAGGGGGCCAACGATGCTGAGAATAAATCCGATCCCGCCCAACGCCAGCGGAATGATCGAGAGCATAAACACGGCGTTGAACCCACAACACGCCGCCAGGAAAATCGCCAACCCGATAAAGCAGGCCGCGATCCCTAATCCGCCACCAAGTTGAACGAGTGATAAGTTTCGACCCGAAGTGATTTGACTCATGGCCGAAAGTATACGCGGGAAGGAGGGAAGATCGAAAACCCGCGAGAGTTACGCACTACTTCTTCGCAGCCGCCCCAGGCGCGACCGGTTCCGGCCGCTTCGCATCGGGCACCCGGAACATCGTCTGGCAATGCTGGCACTTCACCAGCTTGCCACGCACATCATCCGGAACCGAAAGGATCTTACGGCAGCGAAGATTCGGACAAATCAACTGACAAGGCATATGGCGATCTCCACCAATGTTATCGGCTATCGCACCGGGGTGCTTGAATGCTTCACAGGCCCTGAAAACCGACTATTTATCTGTCTCGGTCGTCGCGGGAACCGCAAAAATGCTCCGCATCGGCACAGACAAGTCTGCCGGCTTCAGGCCCGGATTGGTCTTGAATGGCGTATAAAGCGGATCACCCACGATCGCCATTCGCCAGCTTACCAGAGGAGTGGTCATCCAATAAACCTCCGCCAATGGAAATTTGCCCGTCAAAAGCAGCGGAAAAAATTCATCGGCTGGAGGAAACGAATGAAGATATGGCTCAGAAACCGGCCCAATCGTCGCCACCGCCCCCGCATCGATCAGATTGCGGCACCATTCGGTCGTTTGATTGTGCAGCGTCGTCATCTCATAGCTGGCCACATGCAGCGCCACGCCGCCGGGGACGAAAGAAACCGAAGGCACGTATTTTCCAGGGCTATACCACCCGCAATAGACGGCGCAATCCTTCACCGTATTAGGCGGAATCAACTGCGGCCGATCGTCTACCAGCATCGGCAACTTGGTGCGAGAATGAACGAGAACTTCGAGATTCCGAATCGTCTGATCGTAAGCGCCATAGCCGTTGCTCTTGCCGTCGAGCCCCTGCGCGGGAATGCCGCGAGAATCGAGCACCACACGCCCCTTGAGCCCGTCTTGCTCAACTTTGATCGATGTGTCGATGATCTTGCGAACCTGCTCCGGTATTCCCGCATCCAGCCGCATCACCATCACAACCGGCTTGTGGCGCATCGCGGCGTATTTGTAATTCAACGGATTCCCCAGCCACCGGCCACGCGGATAAAGGCCCCACCACAGCAGCGGCAATTCATTGTCGACGGCGGATTCATCATCCTCGAAATTCAGATACTGCTCTTGCGCGCTGATGAGTTGATTAAAAAGAAGAATGCCGCCGCGGTCACGAACCAGATCGCGAAACGTGCGACGAGCGACCGGGTCCCATCGTCGAAGCGAAAGCTCCGCCATTTTCGTTTTCAACTGATCGGCCGTGAGACCCGCGCTCGATATCGCAGGCTGAGACGCAGCAGGCGCGGTTGTTGGATCGGTGATTATCACTGGCGCGCGAAGTTTCGCGGCAATCGAATCGAATTGTGCCTTCAAATCATCGTGTCTTGGATCGGCCTGCATCTCCTGAAGTCGCTGAATGATGAACGCGCCCGTAAATTCTGCCCGCGCGAGCAACGCATCGGGGAGCTCCAAACCGTTCGATGGGCGCGGTTGAAACGACGGATCGATTTGCGTGGCAAGTTTTTCCAGCGATTCAACGCTCGCCTGCGCCTGCGTCGTCGCCAGCGCGATCTGCTTTCGCAGCGAAACCAACTCGCCGCGCAGGGCAGAATCTTTTGCCCGCGATGGGATTCGCAACGGCACGCCATAGAAGTTGACGATGCAGGTAATTTCGTTTTCGAGATGATGATCGACAATGAATTGCCTGATGGGCGAGACCATTTGCTCGTCGAAGGCATCGACGCTGATCTCGTCGCCGGCGGGAAGATCGAGCGAGAGAATTCGCCCCGCCGGGACATGCCGCTCCTGCGCATAATGCTCCGCCAGCTTTTGGCCGTCTGGGACATTCTTATTAACGACCAAAAGCAGATTGTCGGCAGTGAGCGCAGCGCGAGCGGCACTGGAAAAAATGCAAAATGCGATCAGCGCGCGGAAAACAATTCGCATCAAAGGATGCTATGGGGACAAAGAGATGAATACAAACCGAAGAAAAACATTGCCGCTTGCGGCTTAGTGCTAAGCCGCAAGCGGCAGAGATGGTTCAATTCGCCAGGTTTAGGTGACCGGCTGCGTGATCTGCGGGATGTCCGCGGCGCCCTGCGACGCCTGGTGCTGGGCGAGGGCCTGCTCCATCATCGTGGTGAGGGTGCGAAGCTCTTTGATCGCCTCTTCGTTGCCCCACATGAGCACGCGGTCGATGTGCCAATTGCAGCGCTCGAAGGTGCAGCGATCGATATGATAAACCGTCTCGCGCAGGATCAGCGTGCATTGCTGAAAGGTGCAGCCGATAAACGCCTGGCCGCTCAGGTAGATGGTTTGGTTCTGGAACGTCTGATTTTCATGCTTGGTCAGGAGCATCGATAGTGCCTCCGCTGGTGTTTCGATTGTCCGCTGATACCTCTCAGGCGCGACGAAAAACATCTTAGCACATGGGCGAAGTTGTACAAATTCTCTTGACAAATTTCATACGACCGGCTCAAAAGGGGCCGAAAACCGGCGGCAGAGGATTGACGAGAATAGAGCGCCCGGGCCATTATCGGTCCTATGCGCCCCAGGAACGTCATGACTTCATCCAAAATGTTTCAGAGCTATGAGGCCGACGGACTGTTCGACGAGATGTTCATGGCGCCGGGCATCCCCCGGGCGCATTATGCTCCGGTCGCCGAGCAGCTCATGCAGCTTGACCTGCCCGCCTTCGAGCGGCGCCGGCGAATGGCCGACGTCTCTTTCCGCAACCAGGGCATCACCTTCACCGTCTATGGCGACACTCGCGGCGTCGAAAAAATCTTCCCTTTCGACATGGTGCCCCGCATCATCCCCGCCGACGAGTGGGACACGATCGAGCGCGGACTGACCCAGCGCATTACCGCGCTCAACCTCTTTTGCCAGGATATTTATCACGAGCAGCGCATTCTCAAAGAGAAGGTGATCCCCGCGGAATTAATTTACGGCGCGAAGATGTTTCGCCGCGAAATGTTTCACGTCAGCGTGCCACGCAACATTTACATCCACATTTGCGGCACAGACCTCGTTCGCGGCAAGGATGGAAATTATTACGTTCTGGAAGACAACGGACGAACACCGAGCGGCGTGAGCTACGTGCTGGAAAACCGCTCGGTCATGAAGCGCGTGTTCCCGAATCTTTTCAGCGCATATCGCGTACGCGCAATCGAGGATTATCCATTCAATTTGCTTCAGACGTTGCGGCACGTCGCGCCGCCGCATGCGGTGGAACCGAGCATCGCGATCCTTACGCCGGGCGTTTACAATTCGGCATATTTTGAGCACAGCTTTCTAGCGAGGCAGATGGGCGTCGATCTGGTGGAAGGGGCCGACCTCGTCGTCGAGAACAGCTTCGTCTACATGCGCACGACCGCGGGATTGCGGCGGGTGGATGTGATTTATCGCCGGCTCGACGATGATTTTCTCGATCCGCTTTGCTTCCGCCCGGACAGCGTTCTCGGTGTTGCAGGATTGATGAACGCATATCGGCTTGGCAACGTCGCGATCGTAAATACCGTCGGCACAGGCGTGGCGGATGACAAGGCGATTTATCCTTTCGTTCCCGACATGATCAAATTTTACATGGCACAAGAGGCGATTCTTCCAAACGTCCCCACCTATATCTGCCACCGCGAGCAGGATCGAAAATATGTGCTGGAGAATCTCCACCAACTCGTCGTCAAAAGCACGAACGAATCCGGCGGCTATGGAATGCTCATGGGCCATCAGGCCACCAAGGAAGAGCGTGACGTTTTCGCCAGTAAGATCGCGGACGATCCACGAAATTTCATCGCACAGCCGGTGGTGGAATTGAGCCAGCATCCGAGCCTGTGCGAGGATCGCTTTGAAGGCCGGCGAATCGATCTGCGGCCTTACATTCTTTACGGCGAAAAAGTCATCGTCATGCCCGGTGGATTAACGCGCGTCGCTCTTCGCAAAGGAAGCCTGATCGTCAACAGTTCTCAGGGCGGCGGAAGCAAGGATACATGGGTGCTTGAAGAGGATTTGCCTACACAAAATGTCAACGCCTGAAACAACCAAGCTCTTTGAATTCTCTTCGCGGCCGATGTTGTCGCGCGATGCTGACTCGATGTATTGGATCGCGCGATATATCGAACGCGCCGAGCATGTCGCGCGCATTCTGCTGGTCAATTCTAATCTGCTGATGGATGTGGGCGATCTCGCGCCGGCGCTCCAGCAGCGGCAATGGCGAAGCATTTTGGAAATCATGCGGCTCGACGAGCTTCCGCCCAGCCGCGAGCCCCTCGCCAGGCGCATCCAGCATTACATGACTTTCAACACGGAGAACCCAAGCAGCTTGATTAACTGCCTGAGCCGCGCGCGAGAGAACGCGCGGGCGATTCGCGAAAGTATTTCCGCGGAAATGTGGGAATGCCTGAACACGCTTTACTGGTCAATCCAGGCCGACGATGCGCGGCAGCGATTTGAGGATGCGAGCGAGGAATTTTATCGTTCGATCATGACCGGCTCGATGGTTTTTCAAGGCATGACGGATCAAACATTGACCCACGATCAGCGATGGAATTTCGCTCAGCTCGCTAAATATCTGGAGCGCACCGACATCACCGCGCGCATCATCGAAACCAAATTTGGGATTCTCAAATCCGCTGAATTGGAAGTCGCGATTCGCAACATTCACTGGATGGCCGTCTTGCGGAGTTGCTGTTCGATCGAAGCGTTTCGCCGAAATTACGTGGGCGACATGGACCCGCTGCGCGTCGCATCGTTCCTGATTTTGCAGCGAAGTTTTCCGCGTTCGATTCGATATTGTGTCGAGCAAGCGCATGCAGCCATCTCCAGCATTCGGTCGGTCAGCAATTTGAAGGGCGTCGATCCGGCGGAACGCATTCTCGGCAGGCTTTCGGCGCAGCTGGAATACGCCGAGATCAATGAAATTATCTCAACCGGTGTTTCGGCCTATTTGCAGCAAATTCAAAGTTCGATTGCCGAAGCGGCGGTCGCGGTGCAGAAATCTTACTTTCTCTACTAATATGCTCTTTAAAATCACCCATCAAACGGATCTGACTTATTCCGATCTCATCAGTGAATCAGTGATGGAGCTGCGCGTTGCGCCGCGGCAGGAGCAGGATCAGCATCGCCTGAGTTTTGACCTGGCTTTGGGGCCGCCTGCGAGCGTGACGAGTTATTTTGACTGGGTCGGCAATACCGTTCACGCGTTCACGGTGAATGATTTCCATCAGCGAATTCAGATCATCGCGACCAGCGTCGTCGAAACCGATCGCGCCGTGGTCGCGCCGGAAGAGCGGCCTGATGTCTGGCCGCTGGCGCACGAGGGAGATCACACGCTTTACGATTATCTGCACTTTGGCGGGCCTGTTGTTGATGCGCCGGCGCTTCGCGAATTGGTCGAGCAGATGAAGCCTCAAACCGGGATGCCGTTGGGGAAACTAGCTCAGCAGATGCTGGAAACGATTCACACCAAGTTTGAATATCGAAAAGGCATCACGACCGCTGCCAGCCCGATCACGGAAGTTCTCGATAAAAAAGCCGGCGTCTGCCAGGATTTCACGCATTTGTTAATCGGCATGGCGCGGGCGTTGAAGATTCCAACGCGTTATGTCAGCGGCTTGGTTCATCCTGACAAGGAACGATTTCGCGGGTACACTCAGACCCACGCATGGGCGGAGATGCTTTTTCCTTCGTTTGGCTGGATTGGATTTGATCCCACCAACAAGTGCATCGTGGGATCGAATTTCGTCAAGGTTGCGGTGGGCCGGGATTATCGCGATGTTCCGCCGAACAAGGGCGTCTATCGCGGCAAAGCGAGCGAATCGATCGATGTACAGGTTCAAAGCGACGAGCTTGCCTCGGTGCCTGCGGAATTGGCGGCGGAGCGATACCGCTCGCTTCAAGTGCC
Organism: Tepidisphaeraceae bacterium; assembly: GCA_036265245.1. Classification (GTDB taxonomy): domain Bacteria; phylum Planctomycetota; class Phycisphaerae; order Tepidisphaerales; family Tepidisphaeraceae; genus DATAPK01. The sequence goes on from DATAPK010000190.1 coordinate 7,609, forward strand.
CAGCCATAAGGCTCGGCAGATCAACCCGAGGGATATGTCGCATAGCCAGCAGCAGGAACAACAGCAGCAGTGAAACGATGAAGTATGAATGATGAACGATGAATTGAAGAAGCGATTCTTCATCGTTCCGCCACTTCTTCAGTCACCACGGCGAATTTGATCAACCTGTTCGGGCCGAATGTTGTCGTGAGCGCCACATCGGTGGCATCGCGGCCGCGGGCCATTAGAACTCTGCCGAGGCGGGGGATGTTGTGGCGCGCGTCCATAGGCCACCAGCGATGGTCGAGATAGACTTCGAAAAATGCGGAAAAGTCCATCGGGTCGGGCGACGCCGGCACGCCGATGTCTCCCAGATATCCGGTTGCATATCGGGCAGGGATATTGAGGCATCGGCAGAAGGTTACGGCCAAGTGCGTCAGATCGCGGCAGACGCCGGTGCGCTCGTTGTAGGTTTCCCATGCGGTTTTTGTGGGGCGGGCGAAGCGGTAGCCAAACTTCACGTTGGTTTGAATCCAGTTGCAAACTTCTTTCGCCCGTCCCCAGCCCGGCGGGGCGCTGCCGAATAGTTCCCACGCGATGCTGCCAAGCCATTCGACCTCGCAATACCGGCTGCCCATCAAAAATTGCATCGCCTCCGGCGGCAAATCCTGGATTGGATGTTGCTGGGCTTTTGGATCCTGCGCATCGGTCAATCCATTGTCGCGAACAAACGATTCGCTTCGCAGCCGCAATATCCCTGCGGGGGCGAAGATGCTGGCGGCGCGATTGCCGAAGGGATCGATAAAATCGCGAACCGGGATTTCCGGCTCGACGATCAAGCGTTCGGGCTCGACCAAATCGCCTGCGCGATCGGGGTGAACATAGAGATTCAAAACCATTGCAGTTGGGGTGGGAAGATCGAACGAGAGGTCGTAACCAATATGGATGAGCATGGGACAAAGCCCGGCCTTGAGGGCCGCGGTTCCGAGGGGCGCCGGGGATCCCGGCCCTGAAGGGCCGGGCTTTGGCGCGAACTATTTTTTCTTCGGCGTGAACGCGAGCACGTTCACAGGCGCCGTTCCTCGTCCCTGTCCGTCGCTGTACTGAATCGCCGTGTTCGCCACCTGCTTGGCTTGATCGATGGCTTCCAAAAGGCTCAATCGATTGGCCAGACCCGCAGTGATGGCCGCGCTGAAAACGCAGCCGCTTCCATGACTCTTTTCGCTGGGCTGCTTCTTTCCTGTCAACTCGTAAAATTCCTTGCCGTCGAAGAAAACATCGATCATTTCGTCGCCGACGTCGATTCCTTTGATCACGACCGCTTTGGCACCAAGGCCGGCAATGCGTCTGGCGACATCCTTCGCGGCCGCCACGCTTGTCAGCATATTCACATCCACCTGCACCAGCGCTGCCGCTTCGTGACGGTTGGGCGTGACCACCGTCGCCAGCGGGAAAAGGCGGCGTTTCATCGCCTCCACCGCATCGGGCTTTAGCAACACACTGCCGCTTTTGGATCGCATGACCGGATCGCAAACGTAAGGCAGCAATTTGTTTGATTTAAGTCCATCTTCCACCGCTTCAACGATCGCGGCATTGGCGAGCATGCCGGTTTTGGTGGCGTCGACCTGGATATCGCCGGCGGTGGTGTCGATCTGAAGGCGAACCAGTTCCGGCGAGATTTCAAGCGATTGCTTTACGCCCAAGGTATTTTGCGCGGTAACGGCGGTGATGGCGCTCATGCCGAACACGCCGAGCACGGAAAACGTCTTGATATCCGCCTGAATTCCCGCCCCGCCGGAGCTGTCTGAACCTGCGATGGTCAATGCCGTTTTCATATCGTTTGCTCTTTAATCACAGGGCAATCTAACGACGCGTTGGAAACGAGGCAAATTCTGGTGAATCCATTCACCCTGCAAAAGCATCAGATATTGGCGTTGTTGAGACGATTTGTAATCGTGCGTGAGCTACGCAAGCAGGTGAAGCCCTTGGAGATGGAGAACGAAGCCCGCCCATCACCGTCGAACTCAAGGCCAGTGACGTGAGGGTGTGGGCTCAAAACAACTGAAACACGCGCCCACCGTTCGTGGGAAAGTCACAACTGCGCCCCAAAGCCCACGGCCTTGCTGTGGGTTCCCCAAAAAAACGAAACCATAAATAATCCACCGGCCAGCACCTGCATCTCCTGCCCAATGTTAGCCCGGTCGCTCCCGACCGGATGATGGGGAAATCGCGACCGCTTCATGGGGAACCAAGACACTTACCAATCGCTCGGTTTGACGTCCCCACCCATCCCGTATATCGTTCTTCCCCCTTTGTTAACGAGGTTAAAAGCATGCGAGCCAGTGAAATCCGTAAAGGTCAGGCCGTCATCATCGATGGCAAACTCTATGTAGTCACCAACGCCGACCACAACACCCCCGGCAACCTGCGCGCCAAGGTGCAGTTCAAGCTGCGCGATGTGGCGAAAGGCACCATCCAGGACAAGCGCGTCGGCGCCACCGACGACATCGAGACCACCACCCTCGACTCCCGCCAGGTCGAGTACCTCTACTCCGACAACGAAGGTCACGTGCTGATGGACCTCGAGACCTACGACCAGCAGTCCATTGCCAAGGACGTGTTTGGCAACGACATCCTCTACCTCAAGCCCAACACCCAGCTCACCGCCCACTACCACGACGGCAAGATCGTCACCTACGACCTTCCCAAGACGGTCGACCTCCAGGTGACCGACACCATGCCCGCCATCAAGGGCGCGACCGCGACCAACCAGCTCAAGGAAGCCACGCTCGAGACCGGCCTGAAGACCCGCGTCCCGGGCTTCATCCTGACGGGCGAAACGGTCCGCGTGAGCACCGAAAAGGGCGAGTACATGAGCCGCGCCTGAGGAGAGAGATCAGAAGTCAGACATCAGAGGTCAGTAAGAGCAGAGGGTCGACGGCTGT
>DATAPK010000191.1:0-4154 GCA_036265245.1 Tepidisphaeraceae bacterium
ATAGAGGCCATCAACTTTTAGCCCCGGTTTGAAAAACCGGATTCGATTTCATCCAATCCCGGTCACCATGCCACGCAAACCCATCGTCCCAGTCTTCGCAGGTGCTGATCCCGCCCCCACGGTCTCGCTTTACGCTGGCGCCGGCCCCAAGATCAAACCCGACGTAACCGCTCCCTTGCCCCTCCAGGTCAAGCCCCTCCTCGGCATCAACATGGAATGGCACTTGGTCACCGGCCTGGTCCTTCTCCTCCTCATCCTCGTCGCTTACGGCAACTCGTTTCAATCCGAATGGGTGCTCGACAACAAATACATCATCGAGCTCGACATGCCCAAGTCCGCCTCCTGGGCCGATCAGGCCAAATCGGCAGGCGTACGCAATATCTTCATGCAGGATTATTGGTGGCCAAAAGGAATCAGCGGCCTTTACCGCCCGATCACCACCTTCACCTATTGGCTCAACTGGCGATTCTTCGGCAACGGCGACAACCCCACCCCGCGCGAGCAGGTCGTCGGCTTCCACTGGGTCAACTTCGGCGTCCATTTTCTCAACGCCTTTTTGTTTTATCTTCTGATGATCCGCCTCACGCGCCATTTCTGGGTCGCGTTCTTTGCCTCCACCGTCTTTGCCACGCATCCCATCGCCACCGAATCCGTCACCAACATCATCGGCCGCGCCGATATGTTCGCCGCCACCGCCATCATCGGCGGCCTCCTCATCCACATGAGCGCCGTCAAGGCTGGGAGCATTGCGCGCATACTCTGGCTCACCGCGCTCCTGCTGGTCATGGCGTGCGGCGTCTTCTCCAAGGAAAGCGCCGGGGCACTCTTTATCGTCATCATTCTCTACGATGTGATCTATCGCGTCACCGAACGCGTCCGCCAAATCGATTGGCGCGAATTTGTCATCGCCGTAACCCGCGCCTTCACCATCGCGCCCATGATCTTTTTCGGCGTCTGCGTCTATTTGCTCGTCCTGGTCCCCTGGATGGGCCAGATGAACGACGTCGATACCAGCTACACCTATTCCAACACCACAACCCTCGGCGATCCCGGCGCTGCCAAAATCCGATTTAACAATCTCACCCCCGCCAAGGCCACCGCGCTCTATATCTCCAACTCCGGCGGCGACAGCAGGCTCACCGCCACAGCACTCCAAGGTCGCGGCCAAACTCTCGCGCCCATCAGCCAAAAAATTAAAATCTACAAATCAAACGATTCCAGCCAGTGGGCGCTTTTCAAAGCCTCCGGCCCGCTCGGCGGGGCGGGCAGTTGGAGCACCCTTTCCCTTAGCTACATCACCGGCAACGGTTCGTTCAATGAATCCGATCCAGTTGTCGTTTCTTTCATCGACTCCAGTTTCCCCTGGGCCATCGTGGGCACCGTGCTCGGCCTCTTCGTCTTGTTCTTCTCATCCGTCCTGCTCACCACCCGAAACATCTGGCCCGTCGTCGCCGCCGTCGGTTTCTCTGTCGTGGTCCTCATCTCAATGGGCTTATGCTATCAGCCCCGCCCCGAAGAGCAGCCCGCCGGCGCCGGTCTGGCAGTCATTCGCCTCCATCTTGCTCCCAATCCCAGCGCCCAGCCTTACGTCGATGCCATCGCCAAAGCCGCCGCCGCCAACCAGCCCAATCCCGTCGTCGTTTCTCTCTGCCGCCTTTCCTTGAACGGCCTCTGGATTTTCGCCCTCGTCTTTCTCGGCGTCGAATTTGCCTTCAAATACCTCTGGCCCGAAGAAACCATCGACAAAGAAAAACGCGACCTGTGGCGCGGCTTCTACGACAGCTATTTCGTCCTTTGGTCCGTCTCCGTACTCCTCTTCGCCGTTCGTGATTGGATTCTCGCCCGCGCTACCCCCGCCGAAGAACCCTTCCTCGACAATCCGCTTCGCGGCCTCAGTTTCATCCCCGCTCGTCTCACCGCCGCCAAAGTCGCCGTCATGCTTCTCTGGAAGATGATCTGGCCCTCAACCCTGTCTTCCGACTATTCCTACAACCAGATACCTCTCTTTAGTTATCACGGTGTCACCACCTGGCAGAATTTTGAATGTCTTCTCTCTGCTCTCCTCTTTGCCGGAATTATTTTCCTCGCCTTCTGGTGCTTAAAGCGCGGCCAAAAAGCCATCGCCTTCTTCCTCGGCCTCTACCTCATCAACTATCTGCCCACCTCGAATCTGACCCTCATCATCGGCAGCATCATGGCCGAGCGATTCATGTATCTCCCGCTCATCGCCTTCGCCGCAATCCTCGTCATTGTCATCGATCTCCTCGCCCGACGTTTCTTCTTCCCCCTCGATGACACCGAAACCCCGGTCCTCCAGCCCGCGCCCGGCGGTGGCACTTCAGTGCCATCGTCTTCCAGAATCTACCGCTACCTCCCGCACATCCTCCTCAGTGTTCTCACCGTCGCCTACGGCATCCGCGCCTTCGCCCGAAACTACGACTGGCACACCGATGTCACCCTCTGGACCAGCGCGCAAAAGCTCTCCCCGATGAGCTTTCGTTCCTACCAATCCCTGGCCTTTGCGCTCTTCGAACAGGATGCCGAAGGAAACATCGATCGCATGATCGATATCGACGAGCAGGGCCTCAAAATCGTTGACGATCTGCCCAATCCCAACAACAGCAGCCGATTGTATTTGCACTTGGGAATGTATTACGGCGCCAAGGGTGAGCTTCTCTCCCGCGGCAAACCCAACGTCCCCGAGGACGCCAAAATCTGGTTTGTTAAGTCCGCCAAAATTCTCGAGCGCGGCATCCCCATCGATCGCGCCTTCAACGAAGTCAATCGTGGCCGAGATGTCAAACGCGGCCGAAATGGCAACGAAACCCCCGATGTCGGACTCGCCCCCGTCTACCGCTACCTCGGCGATTCCTACATGCGCCTCGGCCTGTTGGATCAGGCCGAGCGGTCCTACCGCTACATGGTCCATCTCGAGCCCACCGATCCCGAATCCTATCTCAAACTGGCCAACCTCAATGTGCAGCGAGGCCGTCTCGACGACGCCGCCGCCAATCTCATCAACGTCATCCTCCTCGACAATTCCGGGCCCACCACCCAACCCGCTTGGGCCATGCTCAACTCGATTTTCCAGCAGATCAACACCGAGCAAACTCCCTGCATCATCATCCTCAACGGCCACGCCCAACTCGATACCCAGAGAATCGCTGTCCGCCAGGCCATCCTCCAGGCCTATCGCGACTTCGTGCGATATTTCATCCAGGCCCGCCGCGGCGACCTCGCCCAGAACGCTCGCAACAACGCCGTCAATATGTACGGCTTCTCTCCAGCCCTCTTCGACGAGTTGTTCGACCCCGACTATATGCAAAAATTCCCCGTGCCCGTCCCCGCCGATCCCGTCTTCTACAAACCCGACCCCGTCCGCTTCGCCCTCATGATGCCCGAAGTACAAAAAGCCTTCACCGACGCCACCGGCAACAACGATCTCAAAACAATCGACGAAGAAATCACCGAAGGCCGCGCCGTCTATTACACCGATCAATCAATCGACGGAAAAATGTACCGCATCCGAATCAGCGAAGAAGGAAAACTCCTCAGCAAAGAACCCCTGAACGGAAAGTAGACGTACCCCGGACACAAAGCTCGCCCCTTCAGGGGCGGGGTATGTTCCATCATCGCGGCGTCCCCATTTCCCCCACTATTCCCCTCATCGCCCCCATCAATTGCGCGACTTCCCCATCCGTATGATCGCACGAAATCGTCAATCTCACCCGGCTCCCCCCCCGCGCCACCGTCGGCGGACGAACCGCAACAACCAAAAACCCCTTCTCCTTCAACCGCTCCGCCGCCTGCAAAGCACGCTCCGCCTCACCAAAAATCACCGGAATTATCGGCGAATCTCCCTCAGGAATCTTCATCCCCGCCTTCCCCAATTCTCCCCGTACTTTCCCCGCTAAAAAGCGCGCTCTTTCCCGTCGCCCAGGCTCACTTTGACACACCCCAACCGCCGCCCGCGCCACCCCCGCAACCATCGGCGGCACGCTCGTCGAATACACATACGCCCGTCCAAAATTCACCGCCGCCTCGCAAAAAACCCTCGACCCGCACACCGCCCCCCCGACGCATCCCATCGCCTTCGACAGCGTCACCACCGACACATCCACCATCTCGCTCAATCCCATCTCCGCCGCAAGCCC
>DATAPK010000192.1:0-1708 GCA_036265245.1 Tepidisphaeraceae bacterium
CTGCCTCGGCCGGATCGAGTTGGCCGTCCGCGCCAAAGGCGGCGCCATGCTCATCACTGCCGACCACGGCAACGCCGAAATGATGATCGATCCGACGACCGGCAGCCCGCACACCTATCACACTACGAATCCGGTGCCGTTCATCGTGGTTGCGGAAAACGCAAAGCAGTTCGCTCTGAAACCCGGCGGTTCGCTGCGCGACATTTCGCCGACAATCTTAGGGATGCTCGGGCTTCCCGAACCCAAAGAAATGACCGGGACCGATCTGAGAGTCAAGAAAACCTGAACAACGTAGCCCCGAATGCCGTTCATCGGAGTTGGGCGGACGGAACGTCCGCGCATTTTCTTGGTTCTACTGACTCACGTGGACACCCGCTTATCTACCACGCAGCTGGCGCATAATGAAGATCACACGATGAACCGATCACCAGATCCCCCGATCCCCAAGCTCCTCATCGCCACCGAAAGCCGGCTTGATCTGTGGGTCGCGCCGGAGTGGTTCGCCGAAGGCCTGCAAAAGAAGTTCCCGCAGCTCGAAGTAGTGCGCGTCACAAGCTTCGATGGCATCGATGCGGTGCTGGCCGATACCCAGATAATGTTCACGCAATCAATTTCGCCCGAGCAATTCACCGCCGCGCGCAAGCTTCGCTGGATTCACTCGTCCGCGGCAGCAGTCCACCAGTTCCTGTTTCCGGAACTGGTTGAGAGCGATGTCATCTTGACCAACGCCCGCGAGGTGCATGGGGGGGGCGTCGCCGAACATGTGATGGCGCTCATTTTCGCCATCGCGAAACGAATCCCGGAGTCGATTCGCTTCCAGGAAAAGCATGTGTGGGGACAGGAAATCCTCTGGCAGGGGAGCGCGTGTCCGCTCGACATTGCGGGAGCGACGATTGGAATCGTTGGCTTCGGCAGCATTGGGAGCAACGTCGCCAAATATGTCAAAGCGATGGGAATGAAGGTGATCGTGGTTCGCGAGCGTCCAGGAAAGGTTCGTCCTGAGTTCGTAGACGAAGAACTGCCTTCGTCAAAATTGGACGAGATGCTGGCGAAGTCAGACTACGTTGTTCTCTCGCCGCCCCTGACGCCGGAGACGCGAGGCATGATTGGCCGCGAGCAGCTTGCGAAAATGAAATCAAGCGCGCACCTGATAAACGTGGGGCGAGGCCCGCTGATCGACGAAGCTGCGCTGATCGAGGCTCTGCGCGATCACAAAATCGGCGGGGCCGCACTCGACGTGTTCGATCAGGAACCGCTGCCCGCCGACTCTCCCCTGTGGGACCTCGAAAATCTTCTGATCACGCCTCATGCGGCAGGCATGGCGGGGAACTTGTGGCAGCGGCACTATGATTTGTTCTCCGAAAATTTGCGGCGATTCTTGAAAGGCGAGCCACTGCTGGGTTTGGTTGATAAGCAGAGAGGATATTAGGAGTTTCGGATGCCGACAGGATCGATTTCAGCCTTCGCTGCCGATAGCGGCGAGATTGCCCGCCGCGAAGTGAAGTCTGAAGAATGCGCGCTCATTGTTGTCGATATTCAGGAAAAGCTTTTGCCGCCGATCTTTGAAAAAGAGCGGTTGCTCAAGAATGGGCAATTGCTGGTTCGGCTGGCAGGCATCCTGGAAATTCCGATCATCGCGACGACGCAATATGCCAAAGGTCTGGGAGAAACAGTCGCAGATGTAAAGTCGCTGCTGCCGAGTGCAGCC
>DATAPK010000193.1:0-8185 GCA_036265245.1 Tepidisphaeraceae bacterium
ACCTCTTCCAGCGTCAGCGGATGCTCTTCCTGCTGCTGCCAATTGAAGCGGCGGCGGATGACGGTCTGTTCGGTGTCAGAGAGGTCGGCCAGGTTGCGATCGACGATCTGCTTCAGCTCGTCGATGCAGTCCTCTTCGACCGCGTCGCGCTTGCGATCGCTCCAGTCGCTCTTCTCCATTTCCGGCTCGAACTCCACCGGGAAACGGGTCTTGTAGCGGCCGTGCTTCATCGCGGTGCGGCTGAACGCCTTGAGGATCGCCCGGCACGCATAGGTGCTGAACTTAAAGCCGCGATCCACGTTGAACTTGTCGACCGCGCGGATCAGGGCCATGTTTCCTTCGGAAACGATCTCGGAAAAATCCACATCGCCCAGCCGGGTGCGCTTCGCCATCGCCAGCACGAGGGCCAGGTTGGTACGGACCAAGTATTCGCGGAAGTGCTCGAATCGGCGATGCCATTCGATCACCTGCTCGGCGAGATCTTTGGTTAGTCCATCCTGCCGAATCTTCTTCTGAAGCTTGCTCAGCCGGAGCTTGGCGTAGTTAAAGCGCTGGAACATCAGCCGCTCTTCGGCGGCGCTCATTAATTGCGGCGCCCCAGTGATCGCGACATTCAGCACCTCATCCCGGGTCGGTTGATACCAACTCGTCATCGGCAGTGCCGGTTCGCCGGTTTCTTCAAAGGTAAATAGCTCCTTTTCGATGTTCTTGCGGCGAAACACCGGGCTGTCCATAAAGGCGTAATTTTCCAACAGCAACTCCTCCACCCGGGCGCGTAGTGCCCGGCTGATGGGGGTTTGCCGCTTTTCATCCTTGCGATTCATTGTCATGGTGGCCATTTGTGGCCTCCTTCCATTTCTGGAATCCATTGTACGTCAAAGACACAGGTCCTAGAACTAATACGACGTTCTGGCGCACTTGTTCATTTCATAAAATCCGGTTGAATCATGGTTTATAACCATTTTCAAAATGATTGAAACAACAGTTTGAACTGGACATCGGTTGCATTTCTGTAACCATGCTCTCGTTAGAGCAATCTCTGGACCGGGCATTTCAACTGGGGTTTTTCTGGGGTAGAGTGCGCCGGGACATCATAATGAGTACCCTCTGCTTTGGCGGAAGTTTCAACCCAATTCATAATGGCCACTTGGCTTGCGCGCGGGCGGTGGCGGAGGCGCGGGGGTTTGGGCGAGTGTTGTTGATCCCGAATGGGCAACCGCCGCACAAGGGCGGGGCTGCTGATTTGGCAGAGGGGAAGCACCGTTTGGCAATGTGCGAAGGGGTGGCGGCGGAGGAGGGATTGTTTGCGGTCGATGACCTTGAGATGCGGCGGAATGGGCCAAGTTACACGATCGATACGGTGCGGGAACTGGAGCGGCGGGGGTTTGGGCGGGTCAATTGGTTGATTGGGGCGGATATGCTAAACGAGCTCCCAAAGTGGGGGAAAGCGGGGGAACTCATACAAAAAGTGGGATTTTTGATCGTCGCCCGGCCCGGATTTGAGTTTGACTGGGCGAGGCTACCGCAATCGTTCCAAGGGCTGCGCCAATGTGTCGTGGAAGCGCCGCGAGTGGATGTGAGCGCCTCTGAAATCCGCAGCCGCGTGCGCGCTGGCGAGGGGATCGGGGAATTGGTGCCGGCGGTCGTGGAGCGATATATCCGCGAACATCGGCTTTACCTTTGATCGCATGTTCAACTTTTACGACATTGCATATTGGATGGGACTCGGGGCGGCGGCGCCGTATTGGTTGATCAAAAAGTCGGCGAGGGAAAAAGTCTTGCGCGCGCTGAGGGAGCGCATGGGAAATGTGGCGCGGCGAGAGTCGGCTTCGGCGGCGGTTTGGATTCATGCGGTGAGCGTTGGGGAGATCAATGCGACGGGGGCGCTGATCAAAGGGCTTCGAAAAGAAAAACCGGAACTGGAGTTTATTGTCTCGACGACGACGACGACGGGGTATGCGCGTGGGGAGCAGTTGTATGGAAAGAGTTCACACGTTCGGTTGATTAAGTATCCGCTGGATTTTTCGTCGGCGATCGGGAGAGCGCTGGATGCGCTTCGGCCGAGCGTGGTGGTGTTGATGGAGTTGGAGATTTGGCCGAACTTTGTTTTGCGATGTAAGCAGCGAGGGATTCCGGTCATCATCGTGAATGGGCGGATCACGGAGCCGAGTTTTAAAAAGTATATGTTGCTTGGGCCGGTGACGAAGCGGATGCTGCGGCGATTGGATCGGATTTGTGCGCAGGATGAAACTTATGCGGGGCGATTTATATCGATGGGGGCGATGCGCGAGACGGTGGAGATCACGGGGACGATGAAATTTGATACGGCGGAGGTGGCGGACCGGGTTGAAGGAGACAGTGAGCTTGCGGCGGCGGTCGGATTGAAGCGGGGCGAGGGGCCGATCTGGGTTTGCGGGTCTACTGGGCCGGGGGAAGAAGAGATTGTTCTTGGGGTATATCGCGAATTGCTTGCGAAACATCCTGGGCTGCGGCTGGCGATCATTCCGCGGCATCCGCAGCGGTTTGATGAGGTGGCGGACTTGATTCGCCAGAGCGGGTTTGAGGTGGTGCGGCGGTCGCAAGTGACGACGCCGGTTGAGCCAAGTGGTGCGGTGGTGCTCGGCGATACGATGGGGGAGTTGCGGAAGTTTTATAGTTTGGCGGATGTGGTTTTCGTGGGGCGGTCGCTGGTGGATCTGGGGGCGAGGCAGCATGGGAGCGACATGATCGAGCCGGCGGGGTTGGGGAAGGCGGCGGTGGTTGGGCCTTTCACGGCGAATTTCGCGGAGGCGATGGAGAGGCTAAGGGCGGGGAAAGGGATTATTGAAGTTGCAGACGCGGCAGGGTTGGAGAGAGAAGTGGGGAGATTGCTTTCAGCATCCGTAGACGCAAAGGGGTTAGGAAATCGCGCGCAAGATGTAGTGCGGGAGGCGAAGGGAGCGACGGGGAGGCATGTTAGAGAGATTCTGGAAATTTTGTAAAAGTCCGAACAGGGTGAAACGGAGTGACGAGGTAGAGAAGATTTTGCATTTGACTTTGGCGGGACGATCAATGGGGAATGGTTTTCGAATTTTTTTTCATACAGGCGTTTAATTATCCTTTCATGCAACGAGGCATATGGATGTGCTTTGTCATAGCGGGGGTGACGGCGGACTCTTGAAGTGGCGGTTTAAATGACCGGGTTTTTTCAAGAAACCTGCGTTTTTAATTCGAGAGAGGAACGGACATGCGAATTCAGTCATTGGTTGCATTCGTATTCGTTGGCTTCTGGGTTGTTGCGATTTTCACTATGGATGCTTTCGCTGCGAACGCTACATTTGTTCCCGGTTCTGTATCGGGAAGCAGCGTTCTTGCTGGTTTGATCGAAGTTCAGGGGTCTAGCGGCCGAATCACGGTGCCGCTCACGTTTCAAACAGGGACTGTTAATTCTTCCCAATCATTGAATGTGGTTGGCGCAACTTCAACCGACAGCACTACATACACTTTACTCACAAGCAGTACGCCGTCGGTGAATTCGGTGCTGTTGTTGAACGATCCGCACACAGGCGTCTCGCTCGGAACGATTCAACTAGATGCGCGACTGGGCGACATCGCTTATACAAATGGGCAGCTTTATGGCATCGGGAGCAATTCGACGGCGCTTCAAATCGCAACGATTTCGGCAGATGGGACAACGCATAATGTCTTTAATCAGCCGGTGTCGAGTTCGACAGCAATCTGGAGACTGAGCGGCGTGGGAAACGGTAGCGGATTGCTCGCGGGGCGAGGGTCATTTTCATCGGGAACTCTACAAGGGTCTCTAATTGATCCGACGTCTTTTTCGGTGTCAGCAATCACATTAGCGGGACAAGGCAGCAATCAATTAAAGGACATGGTGATTAATGCGGCGGGAAGCATGGTTGCGTCAGTTGCCGTCGGTACCCAAACCTTGACTTCTTTTCCGAGCGGCGCTTCTTTGGGACCTATTGCGGGAAGCGCGCAATACCGCACAGAAACATTTAGCAATGCCGTCAGCGATGAATTCAATTACAATTATTTGCCAACTCTTCCAGGGGCGGCATCGATTTCGTGGAATGCAACCTCAACACCACTGGTTGGATTAAACGATGGCCTGACGCGTACGCCACAGGTTTTCAGTGCGAGCGGGCCTTTCATGATCAAAAACTACGTTGCACCTGATGCAACCGTGCTGAGCAACGTTACAGTTAGCAATCAGATCACGCAGGCGTCAGGTCCGACGCCCTTTGTGATTTCTGTTCAAAATTCGGCGCCAGGCGATCTTTCGAATCGTGTTGTGGGACGGGGAACGGCGACTTTGGATCTCGCGACTGCGCAGCGAGGATTTTATCAGGTGCTCGGCTCTGCGTCGGTCACTGCGGATTACTCCTACGGAACAACAGTCGACCACGGGCGCCCGGTGCAGAGTTCGGGCGGCTCACTTTTCCAATTTGCCTATGAACCGATCTCAAGCAATCTGGTTGGAAATGGGGATGCAGCTCTTGGCAATGCTGGATGGGACGGCTCGTTGGGAGGACTTTTTTTCCCTCAACTTGTTACTCCCAATCTGAGAGATCATTCCTTTATTCTCTCGTCAGGCTCTTCGCCCATAGCGATGCGCCAGTCTTTGCAGTTGCCGACGCCCAATAGCGCCATGCAGCTTTCATTTACTTACAATTTGACGGCCCCGCCGAGCGGCACTACCAATGAGATTCAGGTTTTTCTGAACTCAATACTCGTGGCGGATGTCCTGCCAACCAGTACGTCGGTTCAAACGTTTCAAACGACGATTGACAACCCTTCGCTTGAAAATTTAGCCAACCCCATTTTGTTATTTCAAGATTCTTCTTCTTTTGGAGGTCAGGTGGAGGTCGGCAACATTTCTTTAAGTGCAGTTCCTGAGCCGATGATGAGTTCGCTTTTGCTTTTGGCGGTTGGCGCGCAATGTCTTCGACGATTGCGTAGAGCTTAAATCCATAAACTTGAATGAAACAGTACTAATGACGTGGCACTCCCGGTGGGATTGAAGATGGGTGCTCTTATAAAAATGGGTGTGGCGGGATTGATAATTTGCTTGTTCTCTCCTTCCAATTTTTACTAAACTGATTGCTGGCGATTCCGATAAACGCTTCGTGGGTGACTTCATATTTAGAGGATGAACCATGATGATCGATTTTCTCGAGCCGCGGCGATTTTTGTCTGTCAGTTTCGATTCAAAGAGCGGAACGTTGACGGTGGTGGGCACCGACCATGTGGATTCGATTGTTTTCAGTGAAGAGATTCTGCATCCGAGCAAGGCGCAGGTGCTTCGGCTGCACTTTAATGGGCAGACTTCGGATTACGCCGACGGCACGGTGAAGTTGATCAGAGTGAACGCGATGGCGGGGGCGGATACGGTGATTTTGGGATCGATCAGTGTTCCATCGCTCATTCAGGGCGGCGAGGGGAATGACTCGCTTTCGGGCGGCGATGCGAGCGACACGATGGATGGTGGCGGCGGGAATGATTATGTGTATGGGCGAAAAGGAACGGACATTATCAGTGGTGGGATTGGATACGACACGATCGGAGGCGGGCCTGGCACGGATCGGCTTATTCCACTGAGCGACAGCAACGGCGATGACACGGTTTCGGGTGGGAAGGGGATGGATACGGTCGATTACACGAGTTCTCCGTTTAAGATATCCGCGTTTATTGGAGGGAGCGTGAGCCAGCACGCCGAGAGCGACAAGCTTGGGCATGATATTGAGGTCATCATCGGGAGCGTGTTCAACGATTCGATTACCAACTCGACGAGCAGGCCGATGAAGCTGGTGGGCGGGGCGGGAGATGACACGATCTCGGGCGGCAGCGGGAATGACACGATCGATGGCGGGACGGGACACGATTCGATGAAGGGGAATGGCGGGAAGGATGTGTTTGTTTCGGACGATGGAGAGGCGGATACGATCAATGGAGGGAGCGGGGCGGATTCGATTTTGTCGTCGGATTCGGGGTTGGATGTGGTGACGAATGTACCGTGAGAGAATGACCAATGACCAAATCCGAATGACCAATGAAATCCCAATGTTCCAATGACCAATTGGACGTGGGGGAAAGAACATTGAACATCCAACATCGAACATTCAAATTTGAATGTTCGGTGTTGGATGTTTTTTTGTGTGTGCAGCGCTAAGCTGCAAGCGGCAGAAGAAGGGTTAGCTTGGGGGTAGAGCTGCTGCGCTAGGAGCAGCAAGACTGCGTTTGCGTTTGCCGCTGGTGGGGGCGGGTTTTTCGGGGGAATCTTCTTTGCTGGGATGCATTCCGCGGGACATGGCGATGACGCCGGAGCGGGCGAGTTCTTTGATGCCGTAGGGGGCGAGGAGCTCGATCATGGCTTCGACTTTTTGCTCGGTGCCGGAGAGTTCAACGACCAGGCTATTTTTGGCGACATCAACGACTTTGCCACGGAAGAGATTGACGATCTGGATGACTTCGTTTCGGTTGGCGGCGCTGACGCCGACGGTGACGAGGGCGAGGTCACGCTCGACGTATTTGGAACCAGCGAAATCCTTCACTTTGACGACGGGGACGAGCTTGGCGAGTTGCTTGCGGACTTGCTCGAGGGTGTTGTCATCGGCGTCGACGACGACGGTCATGCGAGAGAGCTCGGGATTCTCGGTTCGGCCGACGACGAGGGAGTCGATATTGAAGCCGCGGGCGGAGAAGAGATTGGCGACGAGGGCGAGGACGCCGGGTTCGTTCATGACGAGGGCGGAAATAACGTGACGCATGGGGACTCCTGAAACGGGTGCGTAAATTTGTGCGTAAATGGGTTTGTAAATACGTGAATACGTAAATACGTAAAAAAGGCGAATACGCGGTCTTACGTATTCACGTATTTATGTATTTATGTGCCCACACCTAAATCCTTTGTTGTGAACAACGACTCAAAAACATAGCCGGATTTTTCGATGTTTTCGCGGGCGCCTTCCTGGCGGTCGATGACGGCGACGATGCGGTCGATTTTGGCGCCGAGACCTTCGAGGGATTTGGCGGCTTCGAGGACTTGGCCGCCGGTGGTGAGGACGTCTTCGACGATGAGGACGGTTTCGCCGGGGTTGAGGAGGCCTTCGATTTGCTTGGCAGTGCCGTAGTCTTTCTTTTGGTTGCGAACGAAAATGCAGGGCTTGCCGCTGGCCATGGCGGTGGCGGCGGCGAGGGGGACGGCGCCGAGCTCGGCGCCGGCGATGCGGTCGATCTTGGCGGTGACGTGGGCGGCGAAGAGTTTGCCGAGTTCGATGAGCACGTCGGGTTGAGTTTCGAAGCGATATTTGTCGAGATAGTAGTTGCTTTTTCGGCCTGAGCGCAGGGTGAACTCGCCTCGGAGGAGGGAGAGTTCGGCGATGCGTTTGGCGAGTTGGTCGCGAGTCATAGGGGCATGATGGGGGAGGAGGGGCGGGGCGTCAAATCGAAGGATGAATGAGGAACGATGAATGATGAATTGGGGCGAGAGACTGGGGGTTTTGGAAATTCAGGGTGATGTTTGGGGTTTGGTCCCACGGCAGGGCCGTGGGCTTTTGTTGGTGCTAGTCACCGTAGAAAATGTTGGCGGGGTTGATGACGTAGGGGTAGCCGGGGAAGGAGTAGTTATTGAAATATCCGTAGCCGAAACCGAAGCCGTAGTAATAACCGTAGCCGTAGAAGGGTGGGCCAACGTAGGTGTTGCGGTCGCGGTATTTTTGGAGGGGGTCGGATTTAATGGGGAGATACGTGGTGGAATAGTTTGCGATGCGAACGGGGCCGGAGTCGGGGATGGTTGCGGGGGGATCCGGCTCTTCGGAGTACCTGGGAGTCGGCGTCTGATGTGCGGTCTTCGTAGCGCGGGTTAGGGCGCGCTGGAGTTGGCGCGAGAGGGTGTCTTGCATTTCTAAGACGTCGCGGATCGTGGCGGTGGATTGGAGGGTGGCAAGAACCTCATTCGTGGAGGCATTGAGGAGTTGGCCGGTGATTTTGAGATTGTCGGTGGTGGAGGTTTGGTAGCCGCCGAGGAGAACGAGGTCTGCGTGGACATCGCGCGCCATCTGGCGGGCGGTGGCGAGGTCGGTGGTGCCGGGGCGCTGGTCATCGAGAATGTGGATCATGTTGATTTTGGCGGCGTCGGTGAGGAGGCTTTCCTGGACGACTCGGCCGATCCATTCGGTGCCGG
>DATAPK010000194.1:0-7526 GCA_036265245.1 Tepidisphaeraceae bacterium
TTCCCGGTGATGACTTCAGCGGCGAAGTAAAAGTGGCGACGGTCGGCAGCTGCATTATTCGTCTCGACGGTCGAACGCTGGGGCAACAAGGCGGTTTCGATCCTTATCATCCGCAGATGCGCGGGCAGTTGTATCGAGTCGAAGCCATTAACCCTGGCAAACATGAGTTGTCTATTGAAATGATTGAGACACCTGGTGGCGCTCCGCTGCGCGTCGACCTTCTGCTAACGGGTGCGCGTGGTCGTCGAGTCGTGCTTCGGTCGGATGCCGACTGGACGGTTGCGCGCGATGACGATCCGCCACGACCCGTTAAGATTCATTTACGGCAGGAGGAAGCCGCAGCTTCGTGGATGCTTTTCCGCCGACCGCATCCGCTGCCGCAGACGCGCTGGCTTGAAGGCGATAAGCCCTCGCCGATAATGGATTTACGACTGATTCCGCCCTTGGAAATTGCTGAAGCACAAACCTTCACGTGGGTGGTTCCACCGGGCGCGGTTGCATTGCATTTGATGTTGGAATCGGAGGCAAAACCGATCCTTCTCCTGGATGGGGATCCGTGTCTGGTCGACGCTGCTGGTTGGGCGACGCTCAGTGGGGTTCTACCTAGTAGAGCGCGAACGGCGGAGCTTACTGTGCAAAGCCGGCAACTCGGCGGGGGTGTGTTCACCGGGCCAGTTACTTACCGATTCGACGACGCAGGCATTCTTCGATCCGGGAACTGGATCGAGCAAGGCTTACGTTCGTACTCGGGCGCCATCCGATTATCCCAACATTTCAGTATTGGCCGGATCGACCGCGGCAGTATTTTGCTCGATCTGGGAGAGGTTCGTGGCACCGTTGAGGCGAGAGTAAACGGGAAACCAGCAGGAGTTCGAGTTCTATCCCCATATACATTCGACGTATCGGAACTTGTACGAGCTGGTGAAAACGAATTGGAACTCATCGTCACCAACACGTTGTCTAATTTTCTCTCGACGTGGAGTCCAACGACGTGGTGGTCGCCCGATCAACTTTCGTTCGGGGTATACGGGCCAACCAACCTACAAAGAATAAGTTTAAAAGACCGGCCCAGTTCATAGCGACCTGAATCCCTTCGTTCATTCGGATTCGCTCACTGATTGTCACACAGCTATTGACTGCCATTTGCCGGCGCGATGATAGAAAATGTTCTCTCTATCGACTCGGTCGTCTTGATCGGCCGTGTGCCTGCACGGCCCCATTGCCATGCGACTACAGTAACGGAGAGGGGGTATTTGGCGCGTGGGGGAACCGGGAGCAACTTCAGGACATCGCCATCCACTGTCGCGGGGCCTTGGCGGACATAGAACCGCACCGGCAGACCAGCAGATGATGTGGCCTGCAATTTCAAAGTCCTCGTGTTGGCAGGCACATCGGCGATTGGGTCAAAGGTGATCACCTGATCGGCGCCGTTTATATTGCGAGGAATATTCATGACCGCCTGCTGAACGGCGGATCGATATTTTTCGTCACCTGCCTGTGTCGCCGCGAACCATGCGATTGGCTTTTCGAAATTGGTCCCGCGATAAAACTGCAGGCGAAAAGAATTGGGGCCGGTCGGTTCCACGGGGCCTTCAATACGAGAGACGATCGGCGGGCCACCTCGCACGGCATGCCCGAGCGCGGCGCCGGCGGGTAAACCGGTCCATCGGATGCAGTTGTTCTTACCCGGTACATCGTTGCCCTCTCCGGCGGACGGCACCGCGTCCAGAAAGGTCGGCTGAAGTGTAAACGACTCGTCATCCGCCGCCGGCTCAAACTTCAATGTAACCATTGCATGCGTAGCGCTGATCGGCAGCGTGGCGCCGTCCTGCACATAACCAAGCAGTTGCGGCAATTTACCGTTCTGATCGATGCGATAATTTTGGATCGCTTCCGCCATCTCGTGATCGGCCGCCCAGAAGGCATCGAATGCATCACCCGCATATGAAGGCGCCGGCGCAGGCTCAATGGTGCGACCGCGCCTTGGCGTCCATCGTTGCACGAGCCATCCAGCGGCTGGGTCGATCGGCTTCAACTTGGGCGGTGTATCTGCCGAAGCGTTGCCATTTTCCGGCAAACGGAGCTCGGCGCACTTACGGATAAAAAGCGCACAGAAATCCACCAGATCGTCGCAAGCGGCAAAATGCCCCTGGCCCACATCCGCCAACATGGCGATGGGCGCTTTGGGATTGAGCGTTCGGTAAACCGTGGCGGGAGCCCAGCGGGCGTCGATCCATTCGTATTCGCCCATGACCATGAGCCCCGGAACTCCGTCGAGTGCGCCGTCGGGGAATTGTATTCTTTGTGGCCCGAATCCCGCGAGCGGTGTCTGTGGCGCATCGCCGTGGATGGACAAGATGCACAGCGTTCGCTGCGGCTCCCACGCCGCGAAATTCCACGGATAGGTGGCGTGAGCGGAATGTCCGATCGGAATTACTGGCGCGAATGCAAGTTCTGAATAGCCTGACACTTTCGCCAAATCCGACAGCATCGCATCGAAACGATGCGCGGCTGATGGCGTGGCAACGCGGGATTCCATTGAGGGCGAAACCCATACAATTGCGATGTTGAGATCGGCCATCGCGCGGCGGAAGGTTGGGTGGTCGAGGATGTCTTCTTCGAGCATATTATGCTCGCCGACGACGACCGCCGAAATGCGCTGGCACTTCTCCGGCACCCACAAAAATGCCCTTGCCGCCGGGCGATTGCTCTGATCTGGCGAGGGAGCAACCGGAACGCTCCATTGATAGACAGAATCAACCGCCGCCCAAGACACAGGCGCTGCTGTGATGATTCCGATCCAGACAATCGCCGCGACAGTTTGCCAGACCTGGTTTCGCTTGGTTTGTGATTTGTTGTGAATCATCGTGCCTTCTTTGCCATTGCTTAAGATGTCCTACTGGTTTGCTCAGTGTCGATTCACAGGCTTTCGCCTCTCGCGATCGAAAGATCTTTAATGAGATGCAATGCGGCCGGTAAACGGACTGGCTTAAAATGCCAATCCATGCCTAATGTGTTTTCCGGCGCATCGGGTGGATCTGCGAAATTGCGCTTGCCTCGAAATTGATCGGGACTGATCACGTGAGCGTCGCCGGCAAAATATCGGTGCGGGCCAAAAGTGTTGTATGCGCTGGGGATGAGTTTGATGCGGATTCGATGCTGGCCGCACCTCAAAGGCCCCGGCAGCCGAGCGCGCCAGTGTGGTCCCCATAGCCTGCCGATTTCTTTGCCATCGATCGAGATATGTGCCGCGTCGCCGGCGATTCCTTCAAAAGCCAGCGAATTGCTGTCGCTTTCGATGATCATGTTTGCTTCGGCAATCACAGGCGAAGCGAGAAAAGGATATCCCTCCTGAACAAGGTCTGCACCAGGATTGGGGGGCACGTCAGCGCATTTAAGCAACAAGGGTCCGCGCGTTTTGACCGTGCCGTTCATTCCGTCAACAAATATTGATTCGCTGCACACTCGAAATGCGCCGCGCAGCCACACCATCGGCATGCCGATCGTTCGATCGCAATGGAATCGCAATTCTGCTCCCTGCAACTCAACGTCCGAAACTTCATCCACAAAGTAAGGTTTGATATTCGCCTGATCAAGATGAATGCCGTCATAAGGAACTTTGCAGACAAACATGCCATCACCCCGGGCTTCAGGTTCAAGCAACATCGCATTTTCCGTGATCGTTTCGATCTCCCATTGACACGAGATCCTCTGCGAGGGTGAAGGATCGCTAATTTTCAAATCCGGTTGCTCCGATGTTTCAAAAGTTGTCAGCGCTTCCGCACCACTCACGTAACGCAAGGCTGTTGAAAAAATCGCCCCATCCGCCACAAGCAAACGTTGGTAGCGACAATTTTTCACATGAATGAGACCGTCCGCACTTGTGCTTCCGGCCTTTTCGAAGGTTCGTTCGTCGCAGACGTGGTAATTGATTCCGGCCTTTTCCAGCCGGGCCAGATCGTCAAGAAAGCGGCGGTTGATTCTTCCGGCGGTGGTATCAGGGTATGTCGAAGCATTATGAATGTTGGTCTGCTGCAGCTCCCACGGTTCCATCGCGGCCATGATTGCGCGGTGTGGGGAGATGACGAGTGTATCGGGTGTGGATGGTGGCTGTTTTTTCAGTTGCGCGCGGACGCGTCGCAGCACTTCGGGGTAAACCTCTTTCCAGGTCAGGTGAAAAGGTTGTGATGGAGGCCAATCGCGGATGGCGGCACTGTCCAATTGATACTGACATAGATGCATTGCAAAATCCGTAACACCATTACGACCAAGCCACAGCAGATATGTTTCAAGATCTTCTGGCGTGGCGCCCCACCCCGCGCCTCCAAAGGCCTCGGCCATGCACCGTCCATCGCCAAATTGAGCGGCAGCGGTCGCGAGTTGTCGCGGGAAATAATTATTCGATGGATCGCGTTCCAGGGCATCAATCCCCGGCAGCGATGTGCGGCGAAAAAACGCATCGCACGATCCGACCGTTGCTACCTGAAATAGTGGATGCTCTTCCCCTTTTACGTGTGCCGTGAATCGCTTGCCGTATTTGCGGCACCATTCATCCAGCGGGCCTATGAAGGCTTCGCCGAAGAGATCTGTCAGCAATTCCCGAAATTGAACGCGCGTCCGGATGCTGGTCTCGGAAGCGAAAAATAGATCGGGCAGCAGCGGCAGTAAATCTTCGTGATAACGATTTTTGTAATGTTGCGTCAATTCTGCCGTCCACGGGATCGCCCCATCCTGCGGCAATGAGTCGTAGGCATGACCGAGTCCAAGTTCAGGCTCGTCGCAGAAGAACACCTCAACATATTCAAAGGCTTCCGTCGCTAAGCCGCTTCGATATCGTTCATGGGTCAGTTCGATAAAGCATGCGGCAAGCTGTGGATTCAGATAGTCCACGCCCGCGCCAACGCGCTCGATCAGGTGCCATTGCTCACCACCATGCTCGAAGTCCAATAGCGATGAATTTGAACGCCCGCGATATAGTCCGACCCATCGCTGCGCCAATTCGGGATAACTCGCCAGCAATCGGCCTCCCACGGTTCCGCTCGGCCATCCGTTTTCGTCATAGATCCAAAATGCCAGCCCCAGTGACTTGGCGTGCAGAATTGTTTGGGAAACTACCAGCAAATACTCATCGCTTAGATAAGGCGGATCATTCGGGTAGAAGCGAGGATGAAACACCGCGCCGTCAAAACCGGCGGCGCGCATCATCTCAAGCTGGTGGTGCAATTTCGCGATATCGAGACGCCCGTTAATCGCCCAAAGCGTCAGGAATCGCAGATCATGTCGCATGATCGGTTCTCTCAGAAAATAAAGGTCGGGATCGGACCCGACTTTGGTCGCATCGCAAGTTAGTTGTTGTTTGGCAGAGCATCGCAGGATGTTTTGCCCTGCTCAACGTTCAGCCACGTTCTCCACTTCATCAATCAATAGCACGCTCCACGGGTCGATTGATTGCTCGATATCTAAAACACCCAAATCGTCCGCGATCAGACTGACCTGCTTCGTGGTCATGGCGGCCTCGCGCAACTGATGAGTTTGCTGGCGAGTGGGAGTTTCAGGCGAGGCAATGGACTTCCAGGCGGCCAGTGCGTTGCCGTGCTGTTGGTCGAGCATTTCGACCAATACCTTCGCACCCGGTTTTAAGCCGCTGAGGATCAGCTTGATCGCCTTCGCAGAACCAGTGGCGAGTGCCTGTAACGCTGCATCTCGCGTGTTGCAAAGCGGCGGGGCTTTAGTCATTTCATCGGGATAATGATAGACCAGCGCGGTCATTCGTCCGCTGTTTGAATGTCGCGTAACTACCGCACCGGGGCATCGAGCGAGCAATTCATCACCCAAGGCATGCAGAAATCGATAGGCATGAAAGGCCGGCTTGACGATTCCTTGATAGTTCATCATGCCGAAGCCGCCGTGAAAGATTGTGTCGCCGGCGCCGTTCTCTTCAAAGACGTCGGTGAATGTCCAGTAAGAGAGCGAATCGACAAGGCCGATGGATTCGAGATTGGCTTTGACAATGAATGTGGCGGCATCGAGACAATCATGCGTGTGATCGCGCGGCGAGGGGCTGGAACTCCATTCCGTCAGATGAATTTCTGCGTGGGGGAAGGGGGAGGCATCGATCATTTGGCGAACGGTGGCGAGATCTTTGCGGGTTGCGTTCACGCTGCGGGTTTGTTTCACGGTTTGGCCGAGCGCATCCAAGGCCCAGTCGGTTGGATAGGGATGACAGGAAACAAAATCGACGGGCAGATGCTCGCGATGGCAGAATTCCAGAAACTGCGTGAGCCAGACAGGCCGCCAGTCCAGCGCATCAAGATCGCTCGTTTGCAGGACGGTGGCGTGCTGCGAAATGTCTTCGGTTTCGCCGTCGAATCGCGCATCGGGGACGAAATTGCTGGTGGAAGGGCCGCCGACGCGCAAGGCTGGGTCGATAGATTTGATCGCCTTGGCGGATACTTTGTAAAGTTCAAAATATTGGCTGCGCGTGCCGCGAAAAAAGGGGTTTAGGTTAGGCTCGTTCCAAACTTCAAAATACCAGGATCGCACTTCGTCGATGCCGTAGCGATCCAGCCAATGCCGAATGGTTCGCGTGACAAGTTCGGCCCATCGCGAATAATCCCTGGGCGGCGAGCCGTGGCCTTCCCACCAGAAGATGGTTTTCTTTTGGCTGGCGAGATCGCCGGGGCAGAATCCCAGTTCGACGAAAGGCTTTACGCCGATCTCAAGCATTCGATCGAACAGGTCGTCAACGTATTGGAAGTTGTAAACGGGTTGGCCATCGGTTTCGCGGTAGATGAACATATCATCGTGAAACAGGCCGTGAAATCGAAGGTATTGAAATCCGCATTTTTCATTGACGAACTTGAGATGCTCCAGCCAGCTTGCGCGCAAGCCTTCATTGGCGCGTCCTGCGCCGACGCAGACGCTCCAGAAATGATGCAAAGATTTTCCGCGATCAGATTGGTCGGCCCTGAGTTCAATTGCTGTCATGTTGATCCGTCGAAGTTGATTCGGTTTGAACCGCCCCGCCATGGGTGTCGGTCATTTCCACGTGGATGTTCTTTCCATCGCCGTCAAATTTTTGGATTGTGATGGTTTGTACGTTGCCATCGGTCAATTCCACGCGAAGGTGATCGGCGTCGGTGGCGACAGCCCGTTTGATGACGCTGGCGGCGGCGTGCGGCTCGATCAAGGTCAGAAATCGGGCCTGCGTGCCGTGCGAGCGGATGCTGTACGTTTTACGCAGGCCACTTTCATTACCGAGCGGGAAATCTCCGCCGAGGGTTGCTTTGAATCGCATGGCGTCCATGCCGGCTAGATCGATTCTCACAATCGCGGGTGAATTGACGTCCTGCGGTTGGCCGGGCGTTGCATGGTCGAAGGGATTTCCCGCGATTTTGATCGGGCCGCCAAAATAATCCTTCCCCTGCTCGCGCGGCTGAAGCACATTCTCAAACTTCATTGCCGATGATTGCAACGGAATCTCTTTTCCATCCCGGCCAACAATACGCGCATTGCCCCAGAAGACC
>DATAPK010000195.1:0-8716 GCA_036265245.1 Tepidisphaeraceae bacterium
GCATTCTCACGCCGCTATCCAGCCCCGCGTTGGAATCCATGCACAGGGCCGACAATCGCTGGGCGTTCAGATGAATCCGCACCGACCCCATCGGCGGCGGCGCATCCCCCTGCATCCGCTTGGCCGCCGACCACGCAAATCGCCCCCGGCCCTGGCTGTCCGTCAAATGCCTGTTCACCCCCAGCAATTCCCCCGGCGCCACCGGCCCGTCCAGCCTCGCCACAATCTGCTCCCCCGGCTCCGACAACGCCCCCAGTATCTCCGGCAGCAACCTCCGCAACTGCGATTGCCTGAACGACGGCGCGAGCTGCCTCTGCCGCTCATCGCTCTCCAGAATCAGCACCTCGAACGCGTGCGTTTCCTCCGGCCATTCATACAAAATCGCCCCCCGCAGCCCTTCATCTCCCCATCCGCTGTAGGGCTCGGCGTTCGCGGGGTCGAATTGATTGATACGGACGATCATAAATGCGTTTTATCGGCCATCCCCGCCAAACCACTTGCGATCTCTTCTCACGGTCCGGGAAAATCGCCCGGCCCGGCACACCGATGAAGTTTATCGGTCTAACTTATGCTATAATAGATCGATGCCCCAAAAGCTCTCTACCAAGCCCAGTGTCGTTCAGTCCGCGCGTGAAGCGATCAAAAATCGAATGAATTTCGATGCCTTCATCGAAAAGCTCGGTGCCAAGGAACGCGTCATTGCCTCCAAGCATGTTTCCTCTGATGAAGAGGGATTCAATCCGCAACATGCCGAACTATGGAAACGTCTCACCTGCACCATGATGACCCTCGCCACTCACTTTGCAAAGTTGAACGGCCAGCAATCCGTGCAGTTCTACATCGCCGACGGCAAATACCGGAAGCAGGTCTTCGCCCTCGAAGATGTCGGCCCGGAACAAATCACCGTCTACTGCGCCGATGTGCTTGACGATGCCATCAAAGCCAAGTTTCTCGAAAAATCCAAAAACGCTTCCGACGACGCTGGCGAATTCAAAGTTGTTTCCACAACCGAGATGATCAACGTCGAGCGAATCGACGGCGCCAGCTCGAACCTCGCCGACTTCTGCAAACACATGGTCGGCTGGAATCGCCGCGCGATCCGGATGAATCTCCCGACCGCCGCCACCGAAACGCAAATCAGCGCCGTCGAAACGCTGTGTGCGATGTCGATGATTCAACACGGCGCCGCGAAAACTGAAGCTTAGAACGTCCTCAACTCAATCAAACATGTTATCTGTGTTGGCCGGCGAGCATGCTCGCCGGCTTCACTTTTGGACCTCGGACCAACATCACATCACGACGTGGGAATATTGATTCCCTGACAAAAAAAGAAGCCGCAGCTCTCGAACACCGCTTGAAGCACTTGCCAGTTTACTGGCACAGCTTCAATCGACCCTCGAGAACCGCGGCCTTTTTCTAAACTAATTGATTTCGCACAACTCAAGCCGGCTGCGGCTTAGCGCTGCACGAATGGCGATCAATATCGCCCGCGGCCACCGCCTCCACCTCCACGGCCTCCGCCGCCACCGCCGCCGCCGTAACCACCACGGCCGCCGCCACCACCACCGCCGCCGTAACCACCGCGGCCGCCGCCACCACCGCCACCGCCGCCACGCGGACGATCTTCACGCGGCTTGGCTTCATTCACCGTCAACGCCCGGCCGTCAAATTCCTGGCCGTTCAGCGCCGCGATGGCTGCTGTCGCTTCGTCATCCGATCCCATCTCAACGAATCCAAAGCCTTTGCTCCGACCCGTATCGCGATCCTGAATGATTTGCGCACTCTGCACCGACCCATGCTGCGCGAACAACTGCTCAAGCTGAGAGCTGTCCACGTTATAGCTGAGGTTCCCTACATAAAGCTTCTTGCCCATAATTAGGCTCCTGACAAGGACGATCTGGCCACTGCTTTTGCTTTCCGGGCCTTGATTGAAAGAGGCCGACGTTTCGGCCCAAAAAGTTAGGGAGGCGAAGAGACTGAAGGGTGCGCACCGTGTCGCAAACCTCTGACTCGATCGTCAGACCAAACTTCCGTCATTATACACAACCCCGTTCGATCTCAAGCTGTCAAACCCGGTACTGTGAAAAATCTTCCATTCGTCCCATATTTGTGTACGATTGCGCTCTGCATATCCTTTTTCATGGTGGCAGGATGACAAATCGACGGGCTGACAACCTTCGCTTTTTGATTGCATTTGCAACGTTTATTCTCATTTTCGCCACGACCGGCGTTGCCCAGCCCGCAAGCGGCCCACCGCTGGCCCTGACCGACCTCGCCGGCAAAACCGGCGCGTTTCAGCTTACCCTGACCGACCGCAGCCCCCTCAGCTCGCCCGTCGCCATCACCAAACGCTTGCACCTCAAGCCTGAAGAAGTTGGAGATGATTACGATCTCTCCAAACAGGTCTTCGACGTGTACATCCCGCCTCAGTCAGACGAGAACGGGAAATATGGCCTGCTCACCGTCATCGTCTTCCTCGACGATCACGGCTACGCACCGGAAGCCTGGCATCCGATTCTCGATAAATATCACCTCATCTGGATCGGCGCGAACAAAAACATTGGCGAAGGGCAACCACCGCTGCATCGGGTGGGCCCTCTTTTAGACGGCATTTACAACGCCGAAAAAACCTGGCCCATCGATCAACGCCGCGTCTACATCACGCTCAACACGGCGGATAAAAAAGATTGCGGGCTGGGTCTCCTTTATCCGGACGTCTTTACTGGAACCATCAACGCCCTGGCACTTGGCTGGTACGCCAAGATTCCCGACGATCACACGCGAGGCATTTGGGGGACAGACAGCACTCCTCGCCCGCCGGAGCCGTATCTCACTCTCGCCAGATCACGAAGCTTTGTCATTGCCAGCCGCGACGAAGGAAAAGACAGCAATAACAACATCCAAGATGAATTGGTTTTCCGAAAAGGGTATCAAGCCTCTGGTTTCCGGCATTCCAAATTGATCAAAGTCCCGCATGAAGACATGGATCATTGGGTCAACTACAAAGGCGGATGGCTCGAAGAGGGAATTCAATTTCTCGACGAAAACGCGGCCAGCGCGAAAGTCATTGAAGACGCTGCCAAACCATTGGCCGCCGCTTCACCACCCCCGCCTCCGCCCAGCGCACCGGCCACGCAACCCGAGCCTACGCTGTTCCCCAGTTCGCCTCCGCCTGCCACCGCGCCTGCGTCTGCCGATGATTCCGCCGCCAAAGCCGCCTCGGCGCTTTCTGTCACCAAGAGCTACATCGCCGCGCAAAAGTACGACCTTGCCCGGCCACGATTGCAAAAGATCATCGACACCTATCCAAACACGCCCGCTGCCAAGGAAGCGAAAACGCTCTTGACGCAGATTCAGGGGAAATAGAAAAGATCGGATCGATCGGCCTTAAGCGGTCTTCCGCCGTCGCGCGCCGATCGCGGCACTTCCCGCCAGAAGAAGCATCATCGATGACGGCTCAGGAACTTCCGCAATGCGGAACCCAGTCAGATCGTTTCCAAAGACCGGATTAATCGATGTACGATCGGTGACCAAAAAACCGGTCGTGCCGGAATATCCCCCGCCGCGAATCGCCCGGGCGCCCGCGTTGAAGAGGCCTTCGGTCATTTCGTATACGTTGCCATCCTGGTCGAACGTTCCGTAAGCGCTTGGGCTGTTCACAAACGCACCGATCGGCGTGCGAAAGTGCGAACTGTCGCCGAGATTTGTCGAGTTCGCGTCGTTCGGCGTGGTAAACGGCAACGTGCTGGCTGGCGTTGTGTTCGCTTGTGTCGCGAACGTCCAGTATCCCGCTCCACCCGCTTTGTTCGGATCGTAAAAACCCGCCTTCACCCATTCATCTTCCGTCGGGATCACATAAATCGCGGTCGCCTTGCGTGTCACGGCCTGCAGCGCCGCGTTGCTGGTCGCCCCGTTCAGAAAATAAGATCCATCTTCCGTTGTGCTTGCGTTTTCAACCCCCGTGTTGGGTT
The DNA here is from genome assembly GCA_036265245.1 of Tepidisphaeraceae bacterium. Lineage (GTDB taxonomy): Bacteria > Planctomycetota > Phycisphaerae > Tepidisphaerales > Tepidisphaeraceae > DATAPK01. The sequence goes on from DATAPK010000195.1 coordinate 3,972, forward strand.
GTCCATTGGTCAGCCAATTGCAAAACCGTGCCGCATCTCCCCAGGTCGTCAAATTCACAGGCAGATTCGCATAATCGCTCGCCACCGAATACGAAAACGCCCCAGATGACCCGCTCTGCACGATATTGCACGAGGCCGTATCTCCACTCGCAGTCCGATTCATGAACGAGTGGTAAAGCCCAAATGAATCGGTCCGCGCAACCGCGTTCAAAAATTCCGTGTACTGCGCGGCCGACACCTCAAACTTATCCATTTGATAAGAATATCCCACCGCGCCAACCGCCGGGCTGCTGCCGATGCTGGCATTTCCGGGATTGCCGATGGTCGTAAACTGAATGCTGGTCAGCCCCGACGACATATTAAACACATTCGCGTGCGTGACCTGCACGCCGCACAAAGTTGCAGCGGCAGCCAAAATCCCAAATTGTTTCCGGAACCCGATGCTCGCGCAAGGCGAGCCATTTTTGAAAAATGACATGTGAATTTTCTCCTTCTCCGAAAGAGAAAATCTCATCCCCACAACGATGTGTCAATCGAAATACAACGCTTGCCGTGATTCCAAAAAAGAAATCGGGGAACGCGAAAATCATCGTTTTCAAAACGTCCTCGATTTATCCACATCATGCGAATGAGCTTCCACACTCCGGACATCGTTCCGGCGTGGCGCGAAGGTCATATCCGCAGTTCGGGCATTCCCCGCGCTCTTGCCGGCGCCGCTTCTTCCCCTGTCGCCATCGCCATCGCGCCCAAATCAACGGCACAGCGACCGTCGTCGCGCAAAGAAACCAATATGGCAATTCCAAATTCCACAGCAGATCGCCGGTTTTGCCTCGCGTTCCGCCAAAGCCAATGCCAAGAAAATGGACTCGCGGCAAATCGTGGCCGTTCCAGTCTCGTCCTGCCTGCCTGCACAACACCGCCTTGCCGGGATACGAAATGATCCACCACTGTGGGTCTTGATGGGTAAAGTTGATGTGGTCGTAATCGCTGAGCGAGTTCAACTTGCGGTAGCTGCGCACCCAAAATGTCGCCGCCGACACACACAGCAGCAGCAACACGATCACCGCGAAGTTAAAAAGCCTTCGCCGCATAATGCACTCTGGTGCTCCTCAATATATCACCATCCCAAACCACTGGCCCCTTTACCGGCGGTGTCACTTCAGTGGCACTGTCTTCCGCAAACGAAAAAAAGCCCGACGGCTCTCACCGTCGGGCTTAAAATCACTCTTTTGAAAAACGACCGATTACACCTTCGTCTTCAACCGCAGCGTGTTCTCCACCGCAGGCCGGCCCATCGGGTAATACTGGAATCCCGCCTCGCGCATCACGTCGCGATGCAGGCAGTTTCGCCCGTCGAAGATGATCGGCTGATTCATCGTCGCCGCGATCTTCCGGAACGGCAGCGTGGTGTACTGCGGCCAATCCGTCAGCAACGCCACCGCATCGGCGCCCGCCGCCGCGTGCACTGGATCGGGCGACCACTCGACTTCATCCTTGAAGACCTGTTTCATATTTTCCATGCCCTTGGGATCGGTTGCGCTCACTCGCGCGCCGCGATCGAGGAGATAGCGGATGACGTCGAGGGAGGCGGATTCGCGGATGTCGTCGGTGTCGGCTTTGAAGGCGAGACCCCAGACAGCGATCTTGGCGCCTTCGAGCGGCCGACCGAGCTTCGCGGCGATCTTGTCCACAAAACGCTTCTTCTGATTTTTGTTGACCGTCTGAATCGCATTCACGAACAGGTTGTCATAATTCGCGGCCTTGGAGATGTGCTCCATCGCGGCCACGTCTTTGGGGAAACAGCTTCCGCCATACCCGCAACCCGCGCGAAGAAACGCCGGGCCGATTCGGTTGTCCGAACCGATTCCCTTGCGAAGGTCTTCGATATCTGCGCCGTAAAACTCGCAGAGGATCGTCATCTCGTTCATGAACGAGATACGCGCCGCCAGCATGGAATTGGCCGCGTACTTGGTCAGCTCAGCCGATTCCCAGTTCATGGTGAGGAAGTTTTCTTCACGCTTGACGAGGGGATCGTAGAGGCGGCGCATCATGCGAAACGCCTCGGGGCTTTCGCCGCCGACCACGATGCGATCTGGGTTCATGCAATCCTGAACCGCAGTGCCCTCTTTCAAAAATTCGGGATTGGAGACGACCTGGACGTAGGCCTTGGTCTGCTCGCGAAGGAAGTTATAGAGCTTGCGATTCGTGCCGGCCGGAACGGTGGACTTCACGATGATCGTCACCATGTATTCGTTCTTCAACTCAGCCAGCGCATCGCAAACTTCTTTGCCCGCGCCTTCGAGGTAGCTCATATCGACCGTGCCGTCCGGCTTGGGCGGCGTGCCGACGCAAAGGAAGACCACTTCCGCATCCTTCACCGCCGACTTCACGTCGTCGGTGAATTGGAGTTGGCCTGACGCGTAGTTTTCCTGCATCAGTTCCTGCAGGCCGGGCTCGAAGATCGGGCAGTGGCCGTCCTGGAGGGTTTTGAGTTTCTTTTTGTCTTTCTCGACGCCGCGAACGGTATGACCGATCGCCGCCAGGCAGGTTCCCGTCACGAGTCCGACATAGCCGCATCCGATAATTGTCACGTCCATAGCGAGTCCTTCATGCTAAGACAAATCACAAGCCATGCAGGGGCATTTGAGCGATCCCGAACAGCCAGGCGAACAACACGCGGGTCAAGGAATTGTAAGCCAATTCCACGGCCTGGCCAACGCGCAAAGGCCATTTTAGCGAACCCTGCGTTGTTTTATTCGGATAATTATGACGCGAACTCAATCAATTTATGCTCTGGAAAGACCTTATCGGCCCATCCGGCCTCACTTCACCGTCTGAATCACCTTGTTCCCATATATCTTAAACTGAAAATTCCCGACGTTGTCGTTCCATTGCCAGGCATCCATCATGCCGACAAAAACGCGCGTGGCGCCAGTCGGCACGACGATGTTCTGCACTTCGCCGTCCGACTTTTTGCCGTCGCCGACAAAAAAGACCTGCTTCAATTTCGGGCTGATGGACGAATAGTCCCGCTGCGTCTGTGTTGAAAAATCCAGATCGGTCGGAGCCGAGGTATAGCTGGGATTGTTGTCGTCCAGAAAGACCGCCATGATCGCGCCGATCGGCGCGCGAACATTAGACATGCCGTTCATGCCGTTGGTCGGCACAGTGGGCGGATAAGTCTGGCCGAGGGCGACCATGAATGTGGAATCGCCGTCGGCGCTGTTGGCGGTGGAGCCAGGCACATAAGTCGCCGTGCCGGAAAGGCCTTCAAAAGACAACTGGTCGCCGGGAGCGACGCCCAGCGAGGTAAGCGTTAACTGCAGCGGGCTTTGCCGTGGAGTGGCGGTGGTGCCGGCATAATCCCACACCGTACTATCGTCGGATCTGAAGTTTTGGCTTTGCGTTCCCGAGGGCATCCCCGCCAGCCAGAGATTGCCCCCCGCCGGCGGCGACACGCTGCTTTGCTGCGACGACGCCAACGCAATCGCAGACGCATGCAGGGTCGGCTGTTGCGAACTCATCGCGGAAAGAAACAAAGGCGCATGGCCATTTGAATTTGTAAACGTATAAACCAAATCGATCTTCACCGCATTGGGATTGGTCGTCGTCACGGTGAAAACTTTTGTGCTGGAATTCCATACGCCGATGTTGGTCGTCAGATTGGATGAGGTGAGCGATCCTCCATCGACTTTCCAATCGTTCACCGCCGCCTGCGCCTGCTGCTGGGCGGTGTTGGTTTGCGTCGAACTGCTGACCATGCCGGTCACGGCATATCGCGCCGCCGAATCCGCGGCGTTTTGAAGAGACGTTTTGGCCAACTGGATGCGCCCCATATCCACGCAATAAGAGGCCATCAAAACCATGATCGAAAGCACCACGGTGGCATAAACCAATGTCATGCCGCGCCGGCGTTGACGGGAAAAAATGGTCGACCTTTCCATGTAGTTGCTATCGACCGTGTTTGGGATGGCTTAAAGCGAAGCGACGGCTGTTTTTAGATGAAATTCACCGTTGCCAATAATAATGAACAACTGTGACGAATGTTGCGGGCGATGGGGCACTTATTGGGGCGGCTTTTTCTCAGACTCACGGATTTCCAGAACCGAGCCCGCTTCGAGCGTGGTAGGCGAGATAACATCGCTCGGCCCCAGCGGCTTGCCGCCTTCGATGATCGCGGGGCGCTCATGCACCATCCCCATCTTATATGCCGCCACGATGATCGATCCGAAGATCACCAGATAAACAGCCAGGGCATATCGCGTCCGCAGATAAACGATCATCGCCCCCAGGATCGTGAAGCCGATCGCCAGCGCATACGCGGTGATGACCGCTTTGCGGACCGTCAGGCCGCGCGAAACCAGTTGATGATGGAAATGCTGCTTGTCGGCGGCGAAAACGTGGCGTTTGTTGACGATTCGCCTTGCAAAAGCCAGCGCGGTATCCAGCACCGGCAGCGCAAACATCACCATCGACGCCAACAGCCAGCGCGTATCGATTTCCGCCATCGTGATGATCAAAAGCGACAGCGCAAAGCCGAGAAACATGCTTCCGGTATCGCCCATAAAAATGGAAGCGGGGTTGAAGTTGTAAGGAATGAATCCGAGCACTCCACCGAGAAGCGCCAGCGCCAGAACGATGCGAAACGCCGAGCCATGCACATCGCTGGCGCCGGATTTAATCGCCATATTGAGCGCCAGAAAAAGGAAGCCTGCGGTAATGATCGCGGTCACCCCGCCGCACAA
>DATAPK010000196.1:0-6509 GCA_036265245.1 Tepidisphaeraceae bacterium
AGCAATGCGACTCCCCTAAACGGCCAGTCTGGCGGCGCGGGCACGTTTTTTACGGGGCCTTGGGTCGACTCGCCGGGTAACGATCACCACGTCGATGCAACTTCGCTGCCCCATGGCGACCTGATTCCAGGTGTAACGACCATCCATCCATCGGTCGGGGGCTCGGCTGTCGGTACCGACACACCTGGCGGCTGTTGCGATACCGTACGCGACGCGCGGGTCTTCAGCAGCCCTTGGGATGGCTCCACAAATCCTGATGCGACCTATTACGAGAGCGTCCTCGTCAACTATGGGCTTGGTCCCACGATTCACCATCGCGTGATGGAAATGTGGGATGGCGATCAAGGAAACGACGCCAACCGAACCCTTCAGCTGGGCTATAGCGAGTTTACCGGCATCGGCTCCGTCGATGCAGCTGGAAAGCACATGGGGATTTCTGTACACGACAGCAACACCAACACCGACGTTAATCAGGACCTTATTGGTGGCCCGGTGTTCCAAAGCGATGGCAAGACGCACTTGATGGTCCTCCGCTTCGACATGAGCAACTCGGGCAACGATCGCATTCGCGCATACCTGGATCCAATTGGTACGGTTGAGCCTGGCAGTGCTGCTGCAGATATTAGTGTTGGTCAATTCTTATCCGACCGGATGGGTGCGGTCACGGACTTTACGTTCGGCGATACTCAGAAGGCCTCGGCGATTGACGAAATTCGCTTCGGCACCACGTTCGCCGATGTGGCTAACTTGACTACTGTCCCGGAACCCATGAGCTTCGCATTGTTGGCGTGGGGAGCGATTGGCATGCTGGCGCTCGTTCGTCGAAAGCAGTCCAGGCCACAATGCGCATCGGCATGATTGTGCGATGCTAAAGCGGGGGTCAAAGCACTGCAATTTTCTCCAGCGAGTATGCGCAGGATGAAACGAAAAAGCCGCGTTTCCCCGCAGAAACTGCGGCTAACGCGGTTCTGTCGCTATCTTCAAGTGCCCAGGACAGGATTTGAACCTGCACGAGTTGCCTCGCTGCCACCTCAAAGCAGTGCGTCTGCCAATTCCGCCACCTGGGCTTTAATTTCGTCGCGGGATTATACGCGGGCGATGCGGGCTGTCGAGAGTGGCGAACTGGCGAAGGAAATTCAGGATTCACCGCGGAGGCGCGGAGGACGCAGAGAAGAAAATTGAATCGCCACAGATGGGGCACAGATCAACACAGATAAAACTAAGATGATTTGCTTTCTCATCTGTGAAAATCCGTGCCCCATCCGTGGCAAATATATTTTTGCACCGAATTACTCAGCGTCCTCTGCGCCTCGGCGGTGAATAATCCCGATTAGAGAACCTGCTCGGGGGCGTTATCGTCGTGGCGGGTGGGATCGAATAGAACGCCGTCGAGAAGGGTTGGAGTTGTGGGGGCGGATGTGGGTGTGGAAGAAATGGAGAACGTGGTCAGGGGGAGAGAGCTGGTGGGGAATTGGGAGGCGCTGGCGCCGAAGTGGGAGGCCAGGGCATTGAAATCCTGCACGTCGATGTTTCCGGTGTAATTGAAATCGCCGTCGGCGAAGGTCTTGTTGGATTTGCCGAAGTTGGTGGCCAGCGTGTTGAGGTCGAGCAGATTCACCACGCCGTCGTGATTGGCGTCGCCGGTGAGGGAGAAGAAGTTGAAGGTGAAGCTGGCGGGCATGGATTGGAAGGCGCGGTTGGTGATGCCGGTGTTGGGGATTGAAAGCGTGTAGTTGCCGTCGGCCAGGGGTGCGGCGAGGGAGAACGTCGCGATGTTGCTGGAGTCGTAGCTGAGCAGAGAGGCCGCGACGGATGATCCGCCGGCGCGGGTGATTGTCATGCCATCGGTAGGCAGGCTGGCGGAGACATCCTGGTTGAATTTGAAGCTGATTTTGTTGGGCGCGGTTTGATACTGATACGTCGCCGACGCAGGAACAACCGTTGGGGCGGCGATCTGGATGCGAATCGTGCTGACGCTCATCGCGGGCATGGTGTAGGTCGTGTTCGAGGGATCAGTGATCGCAAGGGTCCCGGCAGATTGAGGAGTGGAACTGGCGCTGGTCAGCTTGTAGACGCTGGCGGAGCCCTGGGGGAGCAGGCCTTTGAGATTGATGGCGGCGTCGAGCGGGCTGGAGGTTTTGTTGATAGCGACGATCGTCAGCACGCCGGGGTGCGCGGTGTCTAGACTGGCGTAGACAGAGCTGTTGGGGACGTTGTCGGTGGTGGCGGAGATGGAGGTATCGCCGAAGGTGGAATTCGCTCCGTCATAATTTCGATACATCTGAAACGCGCCGGAGATAAAGGGCTCGCTGCTGGCGCCGGGCCATTCGCTGGCTTCGAAGACATTTTGCGCGCCGAAGATGCCAAGGACGTCGGCCTGGGCAATGCCGCCAGAGATGTCGTCCCAGCCGCCGTAGTTGTATTCGCCAATCGCGAGCTTCGTGCCGGGATAGTTGGCGTTGATTTCAGATTGCAGGCGTGGGAGTAAATCGATCGCACCATGAAGTGAATCTTGTGTAATCCAGCTTGATTCGACATAGGTGGGATCCCAAAGCGAACGCGGGGCTTGCAAGCGGGCGGCGACGGTTGCGGGTGAACTGTCGTCGGCAATGATGCGAATGTTATTCGTGCCGTGCGCTTCTGGATACCAATGCACATCGAGGGCATCGACGAGGCGCTTGCCGTAGGTGACCTGCGCCTGCGCCATTTGTTGAAGCCAGAAGCTGTCGAAGTCACGGCCGTTGGCATCGGGGGCGCCTTGCAAACCAGTCATTCCGGCCCACCCATAATTCACAGGCCCGAAAACCAATCCGTTTGGATCGACGTTCTTGATCGCGCTGGCGTAGTTGATCGTGTCGTTCACCAGCTCCGCATAAGTCGTCGGATTCGGATGCACTTCGGCGTGCGTGCCGCTCCAGATATCCGGCTCATTATCCAGATCGAAAAAAATCGGCGTATTTGGGTTGGTCAGGCTGCCGGGATATTCAGTCTTCACCCAATTGACGAACTCATCTTCGTAAACGTATTGATCGCTTGGATTGGGCGTGAGCGTGAACGCGCTTCCCTTGGTGGGCAGTTCCTGTTTGAAACGCTGAGACAGATAATTGGGATTGTATGTGCCGTTGACCCAGGTTTGATTGACGGGGTCCCAGGTGTTGCCGTTGTATTCGACATTGCCGCCGCCATTTTTGTCGGCGGCGACATAGCCGTTCATCGGAACCGTGATTAGCGCGGCGGCGTTGTGGGAGGCGGCGTTGTTGAGCGTGGGAATGAGCGCCCCGCCCGGGGTGTTCCCGCCGCCCAGCGCGTCATCGCTTTCAAATAGATAATCCGAGCCGGCGTTGGAGGCGTTGTTTTCCCAGTTGTAAGCCGTCCAACGATTTCCGCCGGCGCGTTCGAGCGTGAGGTTGGAATATGGGCCGATCAGTGATTGATTGACACCATAGATGTAACGCGAGATCGAGTGAACGTTTTGCGACGGATCGATCGTGAAATGCACCGTTGACAGCAGCGTGCGCGGATGCAGAAGCTCCATCTCCGCGCGGGGTAAAGCGGTGCAGCCATTGAGTAATGCGAGGATATAACCCGTCAACCGAACGGGCGATTCGTTTCCGCCGGGCAAGACAACTCCTAACTGATATATATCATAACGTGTAATTTCGGATTGGGAGAAGAAAATTGGGCACGCAGAAACAACGAATTTACGGGGAAATTCAATACAAAATTCCTTTTCGTGCCTGTGTGACCTTCCTGACCCTGCGTTATTTAGCGTTTTCGAGCGCCTCGCGAAGCGCATCAAACGTAGCCGGCCCGCGGTAGCGCTGGCCGTTGATGAAAAAAGTGGGCGTACCGTTCACGCCATTCTTCAAGCCGCTGTCATAATCCTGCGCCACTCTCGCCGCGAAGCGGGAACTGCTGAGGTCGGATTGGAAGCGATAGATTTCCGCGCCCACGAGTAATCCGAAATGCGTGATGTCGTGGTCGGCCAAATCTTTCTGATGCTTGTAGAGGACATCGTGCATTTCCCAGAACTTCCCCTGCGCCCCTGCTGCTTCCGCGGCTTGCGCGGCTTCGCTGGCGTGGGTGTGGATCGCGGAATTCGGAAAGTGCCGGAAGACAAACCGCAGGCGATCACCGAATTCCTTGCGCAATCGGTCCACGATCGGCGCGGCGTGCTCGCAATCGGGGCATTCGTAATCGCCGTATTCGAGCAAGGTCAGCGGCGCATCCGCCTGGCCACGGATGTGATCATATTCTGAGACGGGCAGATGGAGGATGTCGTCGGACTTCTGTTCGCTCATGACGTCGATTCTATGCCAAAAAGCGTTGCCTTGCCTCTTTCAGAGGCGCGCGTTCAGCACGATCTTCGTGATGTGCCAAGCGAATCGGATTGCGCCCGCAGTGATTCTGGCGCTGTCCGCAGGATGTGTAAGTGCATCCCGCGCGCTTGCGATCGCGTGCGCAGTCCGTTTCGACGCGTGCGCAGAGAAGCGGGACGCGCCCGCAGTGCACTGCGCCCCTCCGCTTTGAAGCGCAAGCGTTCCGCTTCAATACGCACGTGCGCCGCTTCAATGCGCACACAACACGAAAATGGGTGAATCGTGGAATTTTCGCTGGAATCTCAACCCAAACCTTCATGGCGGGCGGCCGGACGATCAGGAGATGCGTCCAACCCTCACCGCACGCGGCGAACGATTCCCCTTGCCCATCGTCCCCCTCATGCGACAATGCCCGCGTGAGCGTTTACACCATCGGCCAACTCGCCAAAGCAGCAGGCGTACCGGTTTCAACCTTGCGTTTTTATGAGCGTCGAAGTTTGATTCGGCCCGACGCCCGCACACATTCCAATTATCGCACCTACACCTCTGCGACGCTGGAGAGATTGCGGTTCATCCGCGCCGCTCAGGCGACGGGCTTTAATCTCAAAGATATTCGCGAGATGCTCGGCCTGACGCATTCCGATGAATCGCCGTGCGCAGAAGTCGTCAGCCTGATCAATAATCGCCTGTTTGACATTCGCGGCCGGATGAAAGAATTGCGCCGCGTCGAGAAAACGATGTCAAAAGCGCTCGCCTCGTGCTGCAAAAGCGGCCCCGACTGGTGCGGCAAAATCGAGCAACTGAAAAGTCGTTCAACGACTCGGCAAAATTCCGGCCGCCTCTCCTTGACCTTGCACTAAGGTTCAACCTCTACACTGTGATGAATGCTCGAAGTGCGCCGTCGCGCGACGACGCCGGGCCATGTTAAACCGTCGAGGTGAATCATGTGCGCCATCACTTGCTGCGATCCATGCTGTCCTGACTGTCCGCCCGATTGTCCGTGCTGCCCGCCCGGCAATCCAAGCAGCGGAAAATAAGACATGAATCTCGCATAACGATTCGAGAACGATCATGAACACCAAACCGATTGTCCTGATCCTCTGCACCGGCAATTCGTGCCGCAGTCAAATGGCCGAGGCGCTGCTGCGAAAGCATCAGGGTGACAAATACGAAGTCCACAGCGCCGGCACCGAGCCGAAAGATCAAGTTCATCCTCTGGCGATCCGGGCGATGAAGGAGATCGGCATGGACATTAGCGGGCAGCGCCCCAAATCCACCGAAGCGTTCCTTGGCAAACTGCCCGTGAGACATCTGTTGATCGTCTGCGATAACGCGAACAAATCGTGTCCGCGCGTTTGGCCGGGCGCGTTTACGCGAAGCTATCTGCCCTTCGATGATCCCGCCGAGGCGCGGGGCACTGAAGATGAAAAACTTGCCGTCTTCCGTCGAGTCCGTGATGAGATCGACCGCGCCATGCGCACCTGGGGACCGGAGGCCAGTTGAGAAAATTCATCGCGGAAATGGTCGGCACGTTCGCGCTGGTATTCGCGGGCACCGGGGCGATCATCATCAACGACGTGAGCGGCGGCGCGGTGACGCACATCGGCATCGCCATGACGTTTGGCCTGATTGTGATGACGATGATCTACGCCCTGGGCGATATCTCCGGCGCGCATCTGAATCCGGCGGTCACGCTCGGCTTTTGGCTGGCGCGCCGCCTGCCCGGAAAATGCGTGGCCACTTATCTCGCCGCACAAATCATTGGCGCATTCATCGCCAGTGCCGCATTGCTTGCGATGTTTGGCAACCGGGCGGCGCTGGGCGCGACACTGCCCATGGGAAATCCGTGGCAGTCGTTCTTTCTCGAAGCGATCCTGACCGGCCTGTTGATGTTCGTGATTCTTCATGTCTCCACCGGCCCGAAGGAAGTCGGTGTGATGGCTGGGATTGCCGTCGGCGGCGTCATTGCGCTCGAAGCGCTCTTCGCCGGCCCGATCTGCGGCGCCAGCATGAATCCCGCGCGTTCGCTGGCGCCGGCGATTTTATCTGCACATTTTAATTCTCTGTGGGTGTACCTCACCGCCCCGCCGCTTGGCGCGCTGTTGGCCGTCCCTTTATGGCGAATTCTTCGGCCTCCGCCGAGTCATCAAACTTGATCCCTCCGCCGCTGCGGGCTACCGTTTGGCCATG
>DATAPK010000197.1:0-3194 GCA_036265245.1 Tepidisphaeraceae bacterium
ATCCCGCTGCCGGGGACGCGAACGGATCAGCCGACGGCGACGAATGCAGTGATCAACTGGCATGTTCGCAGCAATGTGCCGGAGGAAGCGGATAATAAGATTGATTACAGCGGGGCGGGGTTTGTTTCGTTCTATCCGAAGAAGACGGGGGCCCAAATTGTGATCCGCAATGCCACGATGACGCTTCAGAATCGCAGCGGGAATCTGGTGGATGTATTCGGCAAGCCGGCGGTGACGGGAAGCTTTCATGTGGTGCGGAATGACGGGGTGGTGAAGGATATTCTGGCGTCGCTGAACCCGCCGACGACGGGGCCGAGCATGGCGCAGCGCTAAGCCGCGGTTTCAAAACTCAGACGCCGCTTCTGAGGTACTCCGAAGAGGCGGATCAATTGCAGGAAAAATCCGGGTCTTCGGAATACCTCAGACACCGGCGTCTGCCGGTGTAATTTCTAAGCCGGAGGCGGTGGTTCCGAACAATTCGGGGTTTTATATCTCCTGGTGGGGCTTGTTTCGCTAAAATAACTGGTGTGCGGGTACGACTAATCTTTTGTGGATGTGGTGATGGTCCTTGCATCGAATGAATTTGCCCGGCGTGCCGATGGGGCGGTGGAGATTGATCCGCAACCGCTCCGATTGAGTTGGCCGCTGATGGGATTGATCAGCGCGGATGCGCATACGCTTGCGGGCCGATTGACGGTGAGCGCGCGGCTGGCGGATGATCCGACGGATCGGAAGATGTTCGCTGAGGTGATGCTGGCGGGGAAAATGTCGCTGACGGTGGGCGATGTTGCCGAGCATTTTGCGGTGGCGATTCGAAATGCCGCGGGTTCAATCGCGTCAAAACACTCTGCCGAGCAATGGTTGAGCGGAGAACGCCGGCAGGAAATGATCGATGCGATGGCGAAGGCGGCGCAGGGTGTGGCGTTTGCGTGCGGGATGGAGATTTTGCCGCCTTATGAATTGGAGATCACCAGCCCGAGTTTGAATGAAAAGCGCCTGGCGGAATTCGCGCGGGCGCGCAGCGAGGAGCGCGCCCAGGGGCAGATGGCGCATCTGAAGTTGGCCGGCGAGGTGCTGGCGAAGTTCAAAGAGATGCGCGAGAGTGCCCCGGATGTGCCGGCGGGTGTGTTGCTGGAACGATTGTCGCCGGCGGATCGAGGAAGCGTGCTTCAGACGCTGCTGGCGGGTTCGGCGGAGAAATGCGAGCAACAAACGTTGTGGGCGGTGGCGGGGCCAAATTTGCTGCGTATCGATGCGAGGGCGAATCCGGCGAAGGTTGAGACGATCGCCCTGCCGGCGACGCTCGGGCCATTGCGAAGCGTGCAGGCGGGGGAAATTCGCGGACAACGAAATTTGCTGGTTGGGGCACGCGATGGCGTGATCGTTGTTTCACTGAATCAACTGGATCAAACCGCGCTTTATAGGGATTCCAGCATTCGATCGGAGCTTGGGTTTAATCGAGTGATCTCTTGCGGCGGGCGGATTTGGGGATGTCATGGGGAAGCGGGATTGATCGCGTGGGGGATTGATCGGCCTGATGAGCCGGAGGTGCGGATTCCGATTCCGGTTGATGCGCCGATGGTGGGTTCCAGCGGCATGAATACGGGCGGCAAAGCAAGGCGAGCGTCGCCGCGAAATCTGCAGACGATTGACGAGCAATATGCCATTTATAGTTTGGGCGGCGTGGTGAAACTTTTATACGGGACAATTCCGGTCGATCTTCCGACGACTAATTCATCAGAAGTTATCGCGATCGTTCCGGAAACCACGCGGCTGCTTATCGTTCGGCGAGACGGCTGCATGGATGTGATGGATCGGGCGACGCGGCGGATTGCGGCAAGCATTCGCGGCGCGGGGAAGACGAACGCGGCGGCGGCGCTGCCATGGCTGGGCAGCGTGCGACTGGTGCTGGCGAGCGATGATGGGCCGATCGATTGCGTGGGATTGGATGATTCGCACGTGACGCGATTTACGAGCCATCACAGTGATCTGCGCGCGATCAGCGCGTGCGCGGATCAGGTGGCGGCGGTGTCATCGGATCGGCAACGATTGATTGTGTGGAGATCGTGGGAATCAACGCCGGCGGCGGAAATTCATATCGCGGCGATGGTGCGGCACCGGGTGGCGGATATTGAGTATGTTTAGCCTCGCTTCCGAGACGCGCTCCGCGAGCGGAGTTGCTAAACCGCAAGCGATTTACTGATGCACGTCGGCAGTGGTGGTTTCATCGGGGAAAAGATTCGCGCTCAAAAATCGGCAGATGTTTCTTGCGTTGTGGGCGGTGTAATCAGCTTTGCTGGCGGGGCTGTTCAACATCAATACTTTTCGGCTCTACATCAGGCCGCCGTATTTCGACATATTCAGGTCGTCGGTGTGAACCTGATAGACCAACTCGAAGGCCCATTTGCACATGGGCTGCATCCAGTAGAGCGAACCTTGGCGCGGGCCGATCAGGTCGTCGAGAATTTGATTTCCGGATTGGCCGGGGTGATCGAGCACCATTGTTTTGATGGAGGGATCGTTGGCGGCGACGATCAGGCCGGCGTTGGCGCCGAGGCCGACGCCGACGATTGCCAAGCGCTTGGCATCGACGAAATTGCATCTGCGCAAAGCGGAGACGGCGGTGCGAACGTCATTGGATTCGAGCAGGCCGAAGGTCGAACCCGCCGGCGCGCTGGGGCCGCAGCCTCGAAAGGCGAGCGACATCACCACGAAGCCGGCATCGTGCAGAGGCCGAATCAGGGGCAACATCTGCTGGCGATTTTGAGCGTAGTCGTGCAGGAGCAGGACGGCGGGTTGTTTGGCGCGCAGGACGGTTTCTTTGTCGCGGAGAATCTGGCTGGCCTCGAAAACGGGGACGATCCAGGCTTCGAGGCGGACGCCATCTTCGCTGCGCAGGGTGACGGGATCGTAATAAATTCCCTGGCTGCTGGGGTCTAGTTCATTGGTTTGCTGGCGGGGGTGAGTGCCGGCGTAAACCATCGCGGCGACAGCCAGGGCGACGAAAATGGGGAGAAAAGTCAGACGGTAGAGCAAACCACGGCAGAATTGTTCCCAGGGGGTGCCATCTTCGGCTCGCCATTCGCGGGAGCGACGGCGGAGCGGGTCCCAAAGCAGGACCCGAACCGTGAGCTTTATGAGCCGTAGTACAGGCCTGAGTTTTTGTAAAATAGATCGCTTTGGACGAGCGGGTT
>DATAPK010000198.1:0-7281 GCA_036265245.1 Tepidisphaeraceae bacterium
CCCGGATCAAAATCCCCAAAGTCATCCACAATCGATTTCGCCAGCGGAAGATCGCTCTTTTTAATCCCTTCAATCACACACTTGGCCATCTCATAGCTGCCATAATTGTTGTGATGCGTCCCATCCTGAAACGCCTTCCCCAGATCTGAGCCCATCGCTTTATATAGCGTCTTGCTCATCGTGTTCAGATCGATCAGGGTCACATTCTCTTCCTTCGCCACCTGCCGAACCGCTTCCGGATAATCCCCCAGCGTCTCATGGTCCACGCCCGCCTTGCGTTCCATTGAAGTCACCAGCACCGGAATCCCGCCCTTTTTCTTCGCCCCATCTACAAACCGTTTGAGATCCGCCTTGTAAGTCGTAAACGCCCCCACGCCTTCCCCTTTTTCCTTCATGTCGTTGTGGCCATATTGAACAAACAAATAATCCCCCGCCTTCATCTCGCCTAGCACCTTGTCCAACCGCTTCGCCCCCAATGAGCTTCGCAGTGATTCCCCCGATTCCGCATGATTTGCCACCACCACATCCGGCTTCAAAAATCGCGTCAGCATCTGCCCCCAGCTATTCCACGGCTCTTTCGGCTGATCGCAAACCGTCGAATCCCCCAAAATATAAACCGTCGGCACATCATCCGCGCTAGCGATCTCCAGCGAAACAACACTCGGATGATCCCCATTAAATTCCAGCGTCAGCTTGTCATCCCACGCCATCGTCTCCGAAGTCTTCTCGCGAGGCTTCAAATGCACCTCGCCGCCTCCCGCAATCAGTGGCGTGCGCACATTTACCGTAAAAATCCGCGTCTCCGTCTTCCCCGCGTCGGTATGAACCTTTTCCAGCATCAATCGCCGAAGCTCCGCCTTCACCGTCGTCGTCGAAGCCTCATTCCCATCCCCCAGCGTCACCGTCACCTTATAATTCCCCTCCGGAACCGCCACCGAAAACAAAAATGGCTTGTCACTCGCACAACAATTCCCGCCCGCCTTCACCTCACTACCCGGCTCAAATCCGAACCCAGCCTCTTTGCTATACGCCGACTTCGGCGAAACCCGTGTAAATCCCGTTTTGCCGCTGCCGAAATCAAAATGCAGATCAGTTTTCGTTCCTTCCGCACTTACCCAGCCTTGGAACGACAAAACCAGAATTACAGCCAGAAATGACCATCGATGCATATTTTCTCTCCGCGTGGGAAGTTAATGCCGCATTGTATGAGGGAGGCGGGGAACGAAAAGGCCAGGTCCGAGAATGTTCTCAACTGCCGTCAACCATCGTGACGATAAGGGATTCGATGCGGCAGAGGTTCGACGCACTCCAATCCCGGCTTTCCAAGGCGTTCGCCCGCCTCAAACCGCCCAAGCGCCCCGTCGCGATCAATGAACCGGTGGAGCTCAGCGAACTTCTAGGCCGAAAGCCGGTCAATCTCGATACCCCCGAACTTCAGCGTTTCATCGCCGGCAAGGTGCTGCTCGTCACCGGCGCCGGCGGCAGCATTGGCTCTGAAATCTGCCGCCAGGCCATGCGTTTCTGCCCCAGTCGGCTCGTTTTGCTGGATCGCGCCGAAAACGCGCTCTTCGAGATCGACCGCGAGCTTCGTCATCGCTGGGTGGGGGCCGACATTGTCCCAATGATCGCCGACATTTGCGATGCAAACCGAATCGCCCAGGTCTTTGAATCGCATCACCCCCAGGTCGTCTTCCACTGTGCCGCCCACAAGCACGTTCCGATGATGGAACACAACCCCGGCGAGGCGATCAAAAACAACATCTTCGGCACTAAAACCATCGCCGACGCCGCACTTGAGTTCCAAGCCCAGGCCTTTGTGATGGTCAGCACCGACAAAGCCGTCAACCCCACCAGCGTGATGGGCGCTTCAAAGCGTGTCGCCGAGTTGTATGTGCAATCGTTGAATGAGGGTTCAGGGTTCAGGGTTCATGATTCGCTGGTTCATCTGAACCTGAACTCTGAACCCCAACCCCTGAACCCTAAGACCCGCTTCCTCGCCGTGCGTTTCGGCAACGTCCTGGGCTCATCTGGCAGCGTCATCCCGATCTTCCGCAAGCAGATCGAAGCCGGCGGCCCGGTCACCGTCACTCATCCCGACATGAAGCGATATTTCATGACCATCCCCGAAGCGTCGCAACTGGTCATGCAGGCCGGCGCGATCGGGCAGGGGGGCGAGATTTTCGTTCTCGACATGGGCCAGCCCATCAAAATTCTCGATCTCGCCAACGAGATGATCCGCCGCAGCGGACTCAAGGCCCACGAAGACATCCAGATCGAAATCACCGGCATGCGTCCCGGCGAAAAGCTCTACGAAGAACTCGCCTGCGACAACGAGCAAACCCGGCCCACCGCACACCGCAAGATCCGTGTCTGGCAACTCCCCCATGCCGGCCCGCAGCAGGTCAAACGCATGCTGGATCTGCTCGCATCCGTTACTCAGGGAACCCGCGACCAGGTGATTCTCGCGCTATCCAAATGCGTGCCGGAATATCAGCCCGAATCGCTAAAATTTCCTGCCGCCGCCCCGCAACAAACCATGCAGCACGCCGCTGCATAGGGATAAAATGCGATATCAGTCTGATAATGCTCAAGTTTACAATCGCACGGCACCGATATTCCTACTGTGAAGCGGCGCGTTGCGTAGCCGGTTCTCTCTTGGCGGGCCGAGGGATTGGCCCCCGAAAAAGATTGCAATCAAGGAAGGTTGCCGATGCGAACCATCGCGATCATCAATCAAAAAGGCGGATGCGGTAAAACCACTACCAGCATCAACCTTGCAGCCTGTCTCGCCAGGCTCGGTCACAAAACACTTCTTGTCGACATGGACCCCCAGGGTCACTGCGGCATAGGCCTGGCTGTCCCGGAAGAGCAGATCGAGCGCACGATTTACGATGCGCTGCTCGAGGAATCCGACGGACGGACTTCCAAGCTCAGCGAGATTGTCTGGCAAATCGCCAGCGAGTTTGATCTTGCCCCCAGCAGCATCAAGCTGGCCGGCTTCGAGCAAATCTTCGCCGGCCGAGAAGGTCGCGAAGATCGTCTCGCCCAGGCGCTGGCCACCGTTGAAGCAAGCTACGAGTGGTGCATCATCGATTGCCCGCCAAGCGTCGGCCTGCTCACCTTCAACGCGCTGCGCGCTTGCGATGAGGTGATCGTCCCCGTCGAAACCGGCTTCTTCAGCCTGCACGGTTTGGCGAAGATGATGGAGACCCTCGAGGTTCTCAAGGATCGCTGCGAAAAAGAAATTCTCATCCGCGTCCTCCCGACGCTTTACGACACGCGCACCAAGCTCGCCCGCGAAGTGCTTAGCGAGCTGCGCGGGAAGTTCCGCGAATATCTGATGGAAAGCACCGTCAACTTCAACACGAAGCTGAAGGAGGCCGCGAGCTTCGGCCAGCCCATCACCGAATACGATCCCGGCAGCCGGGGCTACAAGGATTTCGTGAACCTCGCCCGCGAATTGATGGGCCATCGTCCCGTCGATATCGAGCAAACGCCCGCCGAAAAGCTTTCGCGTCCGGCCGAGCTCGTCCAGCGTGCCAAGCAACTGGCGCAGCTCACGAATTTTCAGTTTGGACGAAACAGCGTGCAGCCCGCCGCGGTGGCGCCGACGGAATTTCAACCGATCGTCTCTGCCGGCAGCAACGGAAATGGCAATGGAAATGCCAATGGCAACGGCCACACATCGCGCATTACGCAATATGCGATGCACGATGACATCGTCACGCCGCCGCGTGCGATTGCTGAGCCGCCCAAAACGACCGCGCAAAAGATCGAAGAATTTTATGGCGTGAAGCAGGTTGGTGACGAAGTCATCTTCGCCGCCCATTTTGAGTCGGCCAAAAAGGTTTTGATCGCCGGTGATTTCAACGGCTGGCAGCCGATCTCAACGCCGATGGCCACCGAAGGCCTGGGCAAATGGAAGACCCGTCTGCCCCTCCCACCGGGCCGATATCGCTATCGCCTCGTCGTGGACGGCCAGTGGATGACCGATCCGAATAATAAATTCGTTGAAACCAATCAGTTTGGCGAATTAAACAACGTCGTCGATGTGGATTAAAAAACAGATTGTTGATTGTGGAATGTGGATCGTAGTGATCTCCAACAATCAACACTCGACATTCAACAATCTATGATGCCAGACCAGCCCAATTCCAAGCGGAGCCTCAGCGAGATCAGCCACCTGTTTCTCAGCAGTGTTCGGGAGCGACAGACCGGTGGAGCCGCCAAGCCCGTCCGCAAGCCGCCGACCGCCAAGCCTGATGTGAGCATCGATCTCACGCCGGAAGAGTTCGCGCAGGTGGTTGGCCAAGGCGCGGCCGAATCAATTTCCGCCGAGCCCGGGCCGGTGACAGCCATTCTCAGTTCACATCTCACCGAAGGAAGTTTTGATCGCGCTCGCGAGTACGCCGCCCACTTGGCCGCTGACGGAGCACGCATTGGTCTCATCGAATGCGATTCATCCATCTTCCGGCTCATGTGTTTTGAGCGAAGCCTTGACTCGGCATCAATCGAAGCTGAAGAACCCGTGATGGCTGAAGGGTTCGACGTGCGGCGGATGTGCGAAACGCTTGAAGAAATGTCCTGGGATGTCGATCACTGGCTTCTTTTGCTCCCCAGCCCGCGCACCCACGAGGCCCGCGCACTTTTGCGCAACATCGGCCACTGGGTTCTGCTCAGCACTTGCGACCACGACGGCGTGGTGAGTTGCTATCGAACACTCAAAGGCTTAACGGATCTGAATCGCCCGCGCATTTCGCTTGCGCTGCTCGATGCATCGGATGAAGTGGAAGCCGAGCGCGTCTTCACCAAGCTGTCGAGCGTTTCACAGCAGTTTTTAAGTTGCCCTCTGGAGACGGAACCGTCGGTGCGTCGGCCGACCAATGTTGTCGAGCATCTGGCACTTTGCTGTCGTGCAACACGCGATAAGTCGCCGCTGGCAACGCCGCCGCAGTGGCAGTTGGTGTCTGATTTCCTCGCCCGATCCAAGTCCGCCGCCCCCGTGCAGAAGGAGACGACCGTGCCGCATATCCAACCTGTTCAGGATCGGGAACCGCTGCCCAAGCAGATGGTCGCGGACATCGTCATCCCGGATGTAGCCTCTGGTCCCGTAGCCGCCGAACCCATGCACAACAATAATGAAATAAGCGATGTCCTCGATCTCCCCGAAGGCATCTCCACGCCCGCTGCCATCATCGGCGCCGTGATGCACGATGGATCGAATCAACTCATCGAATGTCCCGTCAAGCCGCCGATGTGCCCCGATGCGACACTGGCCGTTTCACGCGATCATTGTCTGACTCTCCTTGCTGTCGCGCGGCAGGGATTATCCGATCTGCGATCGATCGGCCGGGCGTATCAATGGCTGATGGAAAATCGTGGCCTGGTTGCGATGGCCGTGCCCCAATTTGCAATTGATGCGCATCAACTTCCCAAACTTCAATTGCTTATCGATGAAGCCGATGTCTCCGCTGAAATCCTTCAGCCCATGTTGCAAAGCGGCAATGTTACGGTGGTTGCATATCGCAAACTGCGGTGGGCGGGCCGAACCGGATTGCTGTTAAAAGCTGCATAACCTCATATAAAGCGGCGACCAATGGTTGCCGTCCTCCTTCGCGACCACTGGTCGCGGCTTTATGGAAAAATGAATGCCACAGTACGCGCAATCGATTCGTAAACTTTTCCACAAAGTCGATCCTTTCACCGATTTCGACTTCGCCTCCCGCCCGCTCGACCTTCAAGGCGGCGGCGGAACGCCGATCATGCAGCAGGTCTTCGACGCCTCCAAACCAAAACTCGTCGTCGAGGTCGGCACATGGAAGGGAAAAAGCGCGGTGTGGTGGGCCGAGCAGATGCGCGATAAGGGCATCGACGGCGCGGTCGTTTGCATCGACACCTGGCTCGGCGGGCTTGATCACATCACCCGCCCACGCGGCCCGGGCTGGGACATCGATAAATATTTCAAAAACGGTTACTCAACGCTCTACTACCAATTCCTCGCCAACATCTGCCAGAAGGGCGTGCAGGATTACATCGTCCCCATCCCGACTACCAGCTCAATCGGCGCCCGCTGGCTGGCGCATCACAATCTCCAGCCTGATCTTGTTTACGTCGATGCTTCCCATGAGGAAGACGATGTCTATGACGATCTGAAGAACTATTGGAAGGTGCTGAAGAATGGCGCCTTCATGTGCGGCGACGACTGGGCGGTCGCCTGGCATGGCGTCATCTGTGCCGTCAACCGCTTTGCCCGCGAAAACGACATCCGCCTACAGGTCGGCGGCAATACCTGGGTGTTGCAAAAGACCCTTTCCAGCGAGCAGCAGTTGGTTCTCCATGTCATGACCGAAGAATTGAATAAGCTCAAACAGACCCTCCCAAAGCGCATGGCGGCCTGAAAAACGCGGTTTTTGAGCCTCTATCCCCAAATTTGTTATCGCTATAACAAGAAATTTCTTGTTGTAGACCTCTTTGTGGGCTAATTTTGACCCATTGGCTGGCGGCAGATTCATATCTGTCGCAGTTCCTGCCTTTTTCGGGCAATGGAGCGACGTTGAATCGGCGCGGGGCAATCGTGCCGGCAACGTCCTTGGAGAGGAGCAAAATGAAACGGTCCCCGCATATCGCGCGCGGCATGCGCTTTGTCGCCGCTGCGTCTGCAAGCGTCATCTTTCCCCATTTGGCTTTTGGCGGTCTGTCGTTGACTAGCGGCACCTATACCATTACTCACGATCCTGACAATGCGGCGGCAACCAGCAACAAAACCGCTTCCGGGGCGCTTCCGGTTTCCGGATCCATGCCCACCCCCGGCACTTATCAATATGGCCTGAAGACGATTTCCAATACCGGCGGCACGGCAGTTGGCGGCGGCCCGCAATCCAGCGCAGATGGCTCAGTCGGCGCGATCACCACCGCCGCCACCGTTGGTTTCACTTTCGCTTCCGGCAGCGGCGTCACCCAAACTGATCCAAGCAACAATTTCGCCGGCCAATCGCAACTTCGTTTTAACATCGATGCAACGTGGACCGTCACCGCCGGTGGCCTTGGGCCCACAACCTACGGCTATCTCGCCTTCACCCTCGGTGGCGTGATTCCACCGAATGACAGCGCCGAGGTCGTCATCAGCAATCTCCGCTGGTACAACCCCGTGAACAACGTCGATTATCGAACGCCCATTACTTCCAGAACGCTCGATTTCCCGCCTCTTGGTTTGCCTTACACCTACACCAACCAGGCCACGTTGCCCACGCTGGGCGTTGGCGCAAAAATTGAGGTCAGCGG